>JBEVFK010000199.1:0-7603 GCA_040512325.1 Mycobacterium sp.
GTCGAGATATCCGTTCACCATCGCCGAGGCCGAGCACTGCGCCAGGGCGTACTCGTGCACCAGCTCCCGGTCCAGTGCGAGCACAGCCGGCACGGCTGCCGCCATGGCCTCGACGTCGTCGGGGGCCACCAGCGTGCCTCCGAGTGAACCGACGATCTCGGGCACTCCGCCTCGCGCGAAGGCGACCACCGGAGTGCCGCACGACATCGCTTCGGCCACCACCAGTCCATAGGGCTCGTCCCACATGGGGGTCACCAGAGCGGCTGCCGAGCCCCCGACCAGCGCGGCGAGCGGCTCCTGGTCGAGGTGGCCGAGGTAGCGGATCTGGTGATCGAGTTCCGGCTGGATGCGCTCGGCGAAGTACGTGGCGTTCGACACCGGGCCGGCGATGTCCAGCGCCCGCCCCGCCGCGCGGGCAGCGGCGATGGCCAGATGGGTGCCCTTCTCGGGGGTGATCCGGCCGAACCACACCAAGTTCCGGCCGCCCGGACCCAGCCGCCAGCTGCGGCTGTCCACACCATTCGGAATGACGGTCATATCGCTGATGACGTGACGCCAGGCGGCCGCGGTGTGGCGACTGACGGCCGCGAAGCGGGTACCGGATCCACCGGTGGCATCCACCGCCGATTCCAGCCACGGTGTCGGCGGGGTGTGCACCGTGGTCAACATCGGGGTGGACAGCAGTGGCGCCATCGCCACCGGCAGGTGATGCAGGCTGTGATTGTGGATCACGTCGAAGTCGCCGGCCTGCTCATTCGACAGTTGCAGCATGAGGGTCAGATACGCGTGGTGATCACTCATGAAGGCTGCTCCGGGCATCGACGAATCTCGTTGTGCCGCAGGAGAAAGCGCGAGGTCACGCACCGACAGCGTGGCGCAGCCGAGTTCGCGGTCAGAACCCGCGGCGGCGAACAACGAGATGTCATGGCCCTGCCGCGCCAGCGCCCGCGCCAAGTGCCAGACGTGGGCCTCCAGTCCACCCGCGAACGGTTGACTGATCGGAAACCGGTTCGACGCGATCAAGGCCACTCTGAGCTTGCTCATGCGGCGAGCTTGAGCGACAACTGAACCCATATAGATGCGATACGCACTGAAACGTTTGCCTCTTTTCCTGTATCAAAACCGCACACGGTGGAACTCGCAACTCCCCGCGGCACTGTGGGGCGGACGCGGGATACCCGCGCGTGGGTCGTTCAAACAACTGACCAAACCGGCATTTGATGGCTGCCACCACCGAAGTCGTTGGCTACGAACAGATTTCACACCGGCCGGTTACGCCGAGACCACACCCATGCTTCCGAGCGCTCCGGTGTAGGCACGGGCTGCGTCGGCGGCCACCCGGTCCCACGAATAGCGCGACCTGGCGCGGTCTCGCCCGGCAGCACCCATGCCCCGGCCCGCGAACGGTTCGTGGAGCAGGCGGCGCGCCACCTCGGTGAAGCCCACGAGGTCACCGGCAGGAATCATCCGGCCCGTCACCTCGTCGACGACGATGTCGGTCAGAGCTCCGGCCGACGTCGCGACCACCGGCACTCCGCACCCCATTGCCATCAGCGCAGCAGCACCCGAGGGTTCCGATGTGGCCAGGCAGGCGCTCACATCGGCCGAGCGCAGGAGCGCGGCGAGTTCGGCGGCGGTACCCACGTCCACCACCGTCACCCGGTCCGCGACGCCGACGGCGTCGGCGGCCGCCTTCAAGCGGGTGACTTCTTCGGTGACCTCAGCAGTCGCAGTGGCCGCGTCGATCGCGAACACGAGTTCGGTATCGGTGAGTGCGACCAACGCGCGCACTGCCGTGTCGACGTCGAACCGGCCGGTCGACGTTGCCACCGAGACGATCCGAAACAGGGAGCCGCCGCGTTCGGCCGCCGGACCGGCCGGGCTGAACACCTCGGTGTCGACACCACACGGCACCACGGAGATCCGGGACCGGGCACACCCCATGCCGAGCAGCTTGAACATCTCCTCGGTGTTGTTGGCGGCGACCCAGTCCGCGCGCCGAGCCAGCAGACGTTCGAGCTTGGCGCGCTCGGCGACGTCGCTGTCAGCCAAGCCGACAGTACCCCGCGGAACGACAGCGAGGCCGGTGAAGGACTGGACCACCGGGATTCGCTGGGCCCGCGCCGCTGACTGTGCGGCCATCCCCGACAACCAGGACGGGGCATGTACCAGGTCTGGACGGTCATCCGACCATGCACGCTCGAGGTGCTCGGTGAACACACCGAGGCCGCTTCCGGGTCCGGCGGCGTCCACCGGCAGCGGCACCACCTGGTAACCCTGCGTCGTTGTCACCCGGTCGTCGCGGCCGGTGCTCGGGGTGTAGACCGTGACGTCGTGACCACCGGCGGCCAGTGCCGTGGACAGCCGAGCGGCGGGAATGACCAGCTCGGGGACCCGACCATCAGTGGCGACTGTGGTCACGGTGGCATCGTTGGCTTCCGCCAACACAATTGCAAGTCTCACAGAAGTGTCCTCTCAGCAAACACGCCATGCTCACAGTGATTGGCATGTTGATACCGGCCACTGCTTGACCGCACGGCGGGCAGCCAAGGGCTGTCCAACCAACTCACCGACCGACCGGACCCCGCCCACTGGCGACGATCCAGTTCGTCGTAAGACTGCTATTACCCAGTCATTGTGTTATCGAACCGTCGCCGTTGCGTCCGCAATAGTTCTGTCACCGCTTCGGTGGCCAGTGGCCGGAAGTAGTGATACCCCTGCACGATGTCGCAGCCGAACTCGCGTAGCCGGTCTCCGGTGGCCTGGTTCTCCACGCCTTCGGCGACGACGGTGGCGCCCAGGACATGAGCCAGGTCGACGACGGTACGCACCACCGCCTCGGCACGCGGATCGCCGATGATCGGCGTGACCAGCTGTCGGCAGATCTTCATCTCGTCGATCGGCAGCTCCCGTAGATACGACAGCGCCGAGTAGCCACTGCCGAAGTCGTCGATGGCGATCCGGATCCCGCGGGTACGCAGATCTCCCAGAACCGTCGCCGCCCGCCGCACGTCATTCAACATCAGGTCCTCGGTGATCTCGATGGTCAGCAGCTCCGGGGGCAGCCCACGCCGACCCATCTCCGCTGCGATCGACGACGGCAGCGCCAGGTCGGACAGAGACGGCGCCACCAGGTTGACCGCAACCCGGGTGGCGCAGCGCTGCGCCTGCCACCGGGTCAACTGGTCGAGCGCCTTGCCCAGCACCAGATCGGTGACGGCGGGCATCAGCCCGTGCTGGCGGATCAGCGGCAGGAACCTGTCCGGCTCGAGCAGGCCGAGCTGTGGGTGCGGCCAGCGCATCAGGGCTTCCAACCCGATGATCGTGTTGGTCTGCAGATCCACCTGCGGCTGGTAGACCACCGTCAGTTCGGCCCGGTCGATGGCCAGGCGCAACTCCCCGAGCAGATGCACTGCCGCCCCCGGAGTGCCGCCATCGCCCATCCGCGGCCCGGCGCCCGACGCGGAGTCGCCGGCGGGGGCGTCGAGATCGGACGAGTAGACCCGCAGCCCACCGATGCCACTTGCCTTGACGGCATACATCGCCACGTCAGCCCGCTTGAGCACCACCTCGGCCGACACATCGGCGTCGTCGCCCGACAACGCCACCAACCCGATACTGGGCCGGATCAACACCGGCTCCCCGTCGAGCACAAACGGTTCGTCGAAGCACTGCACCACCCGGTGTGCCACCGCCCGCGCACTGTCGACGCCACCTTCCAGCAGGATGGCGAACTCGTCGCCGCCGAGCCGGGCGATCGTGTCACCGGTGCGCAGGCACGACAGCAGCCGCTCGGCGACGTCGACGAGCAGGGTGTCACCGGCCGGATGTCCCATCGAGACGTTGACGAACTTGAAGTCGTCGAGATCGAGGACCAGCACCGTGATGGGCGTGCGGTCGCGTTGCCGCAGGTGTACGGCGTGGGTCAGCCGGTCGTCGAACAGCGCGCGGTTGCC
Organism: Mycobacterium sp.; assembly: GCA_040512325.1. GTDB lineage: Bacteria > Actinomycetota > Actinomycetes > Mycobacteriales > Mycobacteriaceae > Mycobacterium. Next base: position 3,957 of record JBEVFK010000199.1, read on the forward strand.
TACCCCGGTCAAGGGATCGTGCAGAGCCTGCTCGGCGATTTCCATCACCAGCCGGCGATTGTCCCGCAGCACCAGGAACTGGCGGGCCAGCACCGCGGCGACCATCAGCAGGGTGACCAGGAGCGCGGGTGCGATCTCCGGGATGGCGAGAAAATGCACCGTGGCCACACCTTGGGCTGCCGCGATGGGAACGTACGGCAGCCACAGAGACGAGCGGGACGGGATTGTAGAGGCGGCCGATTCCGGGTCTGCCCGGGTGTTGAGCACCGCGGCCATGCCGATGGTGAAAAGTCCCACCGCCCAACCGGTTCCGACCAACACCGCGGTGTCGAACTGGCCGTTGACCATGAGCTGGCCGAAGATCGCCCGCGTCAGCGACATCACGATCACGGCGATCGCGAGCAGCAGCAGCACTCGTCGGCTCTGCCCGCGCACGCGCACCACCAGCAGCACGGCGGCGGTGATGACGACAACCGTGGCCACCAGGTAGGCGACCGACAACACCTCCGCACCGTCGGTCCCGGCGTGTAACTCGACGCCGGCCTGCAGGATCAGCAGCCAGGCGATCTCGAACAGCGCCGCGCCGACGATCACCGCATCCAGCACCAGCCGAGCCCTGGACCGTTCGATCCGGGCACCGGGCAACAGGATCAACGCCAGGAACGTCGCCAGCCAGAACGTCACGAAACCCACGTGCGCCAAGGCGGGGATCCACCCCGTCCCGGTGCGATGCGCGGCGGCGGCCCCGGCGGCCCCGGCGGCCCAGCCCAGGACCCCGATCGTCTGGCAAATCCAGGCGGCCCGCTGTCTGCCCGCGCTGAGGCGCGCCGCGGTGCCCGTGCACCACGCGGCCGCCAGTCCGATACACACCAGGGCCACGCAGAGGACCAGCCAGAACGTCGTGCGCGTGCCGACGACCACGCTGACAATCAGGGCCGCACCCGCCAGCGTGCCCACCATGACCAAGACAACCCCTTGGACCATGGTGAAGAAGAACCGCAGAGAATTCTCGTACACAGTCGACACGCCAGTCGATCCCCCAGCCCACCCGGCTTCGCAACCAGGCTAGCAAGGTGCCGGGGTTCGGCGACCGCTTTGCCGACGCCGGATCGAGCAAATTCTGGCGCCGACCGTCACCCCATCAGGGCAGTTGTTCGACCAGTTGCTCGACGGCGACCCGCGGCCCGGTGAAGAACGGAATCTCCTCACGCACGTGGCGGCGCGCTTCGGTGGCGCGCAGGTCACGCATCAGGTCGACGATCCGGTGCAACTCCGGCGCCTCGAACGCCAGGATCCACTCGTAGTCACCCAGCGCGAACGCCGGCACCGTATTGGCCCGCACGTCCTTGTAGCCGCGGGCCGCCATCCCGTGATCGGCCAGCATCTTGCGCCGCTCCTCATCAGGCAGCAGATACCAGTCCAGCGACCGGACGAACGGATAGACGCAGATGTAGTTGCCAGGTTCCTCACCGGCCATGAACGCCGGGATATGACTCTTGTTGAACTCCGCCGGACGATGCAGCGCCACGCTGCTCCACACCGGGGTACTGGCGCGGCCCAACGTCGTGGTGCGCCGGAAATCCGAGTAGGTGGCCTGCAGCGCTTCGACCTTTTCGGCGTGGGTCCAGATCATGAAATCCGCATCGGCGCGCATGCCGGCGACGTCATAGAGGCCCCGGACGACGACGCCCTTGTCCTCCTGCTGCTTCAAGAACGTCGCGGTCTCGTCGACGATCTCACCCCGGTCGTCACCGAGTTCGCCCTGATTGACCGCGAACACCGAGAACATCAGGTAGCGGATGGTGGAGTTGAGTTCGTCAAAATCCAAGCGGGCCATATCGCTATCGTGCCACGCGGGCTGCCCGGACCGGGACGTCAGACTCCGATGAGCTCCGAAACCGCCCGGCCGGCCGCGCCGACACACGCCGGTACCCCGATGCCGTCCAGAAAACTGCCGGTGACGGCCAGCCCCGGCGGCAGCCCGGCCCGGATCTCGGCGGCCAGATCGGCGTGCCCCGGTCCGTATTGCGGCATGGCATCCAGCCAGCGGTGCACACACACGTCCACCGGCTCGACCGCCACGTCGAACACCTCGGCCAAGTCGGCGAGTGCCCACGCCAGCAGATCGTCATCGGAGGTGGCGCGCGCGATCGTGTCACCGAAACGACCGAACGACAGCCGCAGCAACTCACTGTTGCCGCGTCGGCCCCACTTTCGGGTCGACAGCGTGATTGCCTTGGCGTGCAAGCGTTCTCCGCTGGCGACCAACACACCGGAGCGCTGTGGCAGCGGGGTCCCGCCAGGGACCGCGAGGGCGAGAACCACCGAGGACGCCGTCTCGATGCGACCCGCCGCGGCGGCGGCACGCGGCGCCACCGACCCCACCAACCGGGCCAGCCGCGGCGCGGGCAGTGCCAGCACCACACCGTCGGCGGGCCAGCGGGCGCCTTCGTCGTCGACCACCACCCAATGCGGGCCGTCCCGGTGCAGTTCGGCGACTCCCGCGCCCACCCAGCGCGCACCGCTCCGGGTGATCAGCTCTCGCAACAGCACGTCGTATCCACCGTCGATCGCCCCGAACACCGGTGCGCCGGTGTTGGGGGGTAGTACCGAACGGACGGCCTCGGTGAGGCTGGGCGCACCGCGGTCCAGCGCGGCAGCCACCGTGGGGACCGCGGCCCGCAGGCCGATCGTGGCGGCCGAGCCCGCGTAGACACCGGCCAGCATCGGGTCCACCGACCGAGCCACCACCTGCACGCCGAACCGGTCCCCCACCACGGCCGCCACGGTGGGATCGGCGCCGCGCCGCCAGTCCATCGGCCGCGACGGCTCGACAGCCATCCGGCTCAGGGTGGCGTCGTCGGCCAGACCTGCCATCGACGCCGCCGAGCTGGGAATGCCGTTGACGGTGTCGGTGGGCATCGCGTGCAGTCGGCGCTGGCTGTAGATCAACGGGCGGACCCCGGTGGTGCCGATCTGGCGCGCCGCCAGGCCCAGCTCGGCCAGCAGCGCGGGCATCTCGGGGCGGCGTATCACGAACGCTTCGGCGCCGATGTCCATGGACTGGCCGCCGACCCGCTCGGTGCGCAGCACGCCGCCCAGTCGGTCCGCCGGGTCGAACAGCGTGATCCGAGCGTCCGCCCCGAGGGCGCGGCGCAGCCGGTACGCGGCTGTCAGTCCCGAAATTCCGCCGCCGACAACAACGTAGGACTGCTCTCGCGTCACAGCGAATGCACCAGCGCCACCAGGTCGGTCAGCACGCCGGGGTCGGTGGCGGGCAGAACCCCATGACCCAGATTGAAGATGTGACCACCGGCCCCTGCGGCGAGCGCACGTCGGCCGTCGTCGACCACCGCCCGGGCACCGCGTTCCACGGCATCCCAGCCGGCGAGCAAGACCACCGGATCGAGGTTTCCCTGCAGGGCGGTACCGGGCCGCACCCGGGCCGCGGCATCGGTCAGCGACGTGCGCCAGTCGACACCCACCACACCGGCGCCCGCGTCGCCCATCGCGCCCAGCAGCTCCGCGGTGCCGACCCCGAAGTGCGTCATCGGCACACCCTCGCCGGCCAGGGTGGCGAACACCCGAGACGAGTGCGGCAACACATAGGTGCGGTAATCGGCCAACGACAGCGTTCCCGCCCACGA
>JBEVFK010000200.1:0-16661 GCA_040512325.1 Mycobacterium sp.
TGTCCGGGGTCGCCGCACAGTACGAGTCCGAGGTGGTGTACCACTCGATCCGTGAAGACCTGGAAGCACTGGGCGTCATCTTCCTGGACACCGACACCGCACTGAAGGAACATCCCGACCTGTTCCGCAAGTATTTCGGCACCGTGATCCCGGCCGGGGACAACAAGTTCTCCGCGCTGAACACCTCGGTGTGGTCCGGTGGCTCGTTCATCTACGTGCCGAAGGGTGTGCACGTCGACATCCCGCTGCAGGCCTACTTCCGGATCAACACCGAGAACATGGGCCAGTTCGAGCGCACCTTGATAATCGTCGACGAAGACGCCTACGTGCACTACGTCGAAGGGTGCACCGCGCCCATCTACAAGAGCGACTCCCTGCACTCCGCGGTGGTCGAGATCATCGTCAAGCCCGGTGGCCGGTGCCGCTACACCACCATCCAGAACTGGTCCAACAACGTCTACAACCTGGTGACCAAGCGGGCCCGCGCCGAAGCCGGCGCCACCATGGAGTGGGTCGACGGCAACATCGGCTCCAAGGTCACCATGAAGTACCCGGCGGTCTGGATGACGGGCGAGCACGCCAAGGGCGAAGTGCTCTCGGTGGCGTTCGCCGGCGAGGGCCAGCACCAGGACACCGGCGCCAAGATGCTGCACCTGGCACCGAACACGTCGAGCAACGTCGTGTCCAAGTCCGTGGCGCGCGGCGGCGGCCGCACGTCCTACCGCGGCCTGGTGCAAGTCAACAAGGGTGCCCACGGCTCCCGCTCGAGCGTGAAATGTGATGCCCTGCTGGTCGATACGATCAGCCGCTCCGACACCTACCCCTATGTCGACATCCGCGAGGACGACGTCACCATGGGCCACGAGGCCACCGTCTCGAAGGTCAGCTCCGATCAGCTGTTCTACCTGATGAGTCGCGGGCTCACCGAAGACGAGGCCATGGCCATGGTGGTGCGCGGCTTCGTCGAGCCCATCGCCAAGGAACTCCCGATGGAGTACGCCCTGGAGCTCAATCGCCTGATCGAGCTGCAAATGGAAGGTGCTGTCGGTTAATGACACAGAATCTCACCGAATCCGTCGAAGGAATCATCAAGAACAAGGGCGAACAGTTCGCCTCGTTCGATGTCGACGCGTTCGAGGTTCCCGGCGGCCGCGACGAGCTGTGGCGGTTCACCCCGCTCAAGCGTCTCCGCGGCCTGCATGACGGGACCGCACCCGCGACCGGCGCCGCCCGTATCGAGGTCACCGACCGCCCGGGCGTGACGGTCGAGACCGTGGCCCGCGGTGACGTCCGCCTCGGCCAGGGTGGCGTTCCGTCGGATCGAGTTGCAGCCCAGGCATTTTCGTCGTTCGAGTCGGCCACCATCGTGACCGTCGCGCGCGATACCGAGGTCGCCGAGCCCATCGAGATCGGCATCACCGGTCCCGGTGAAGGCGTGGTGGCCTACGGGCACCTGCAGATCCGTATCGAGGAACTCTCGCGGGCCATCGTCGTCGTCGACCTGCGCGGCAGTGGCACCTACGCCGACAACGTGGAGATCATCGTCGGCGACTCGGCGGGGGTCGGGGTCATCTGGATCGCCGACTGGGCCGACGACATGGTGCACGTCAGCGCGCACCACGCGAAGCTCGGCAAGGACTCCGTCCTGGGCCACGTCAATGTCACCCTCGGCGGCGAGGTGGTCCGGACGTCGGCGACGGTGCGGTTCACCGGCCCCGGTGGCGAGGCGCAGATGCTCGGCACCTACTTCGCCGACGACGGTCAGTTCTTCGAGTCCCGGCTGCTGGTGGACCATGCGGTGCCGAACTGCAAGTCCGATGTGCTGTACAAGGGTGCGCTGCAAGGCGATCCGGATTCCAAGCTGCCCGACGCGCACACCGTCTGGGTGGGTGACGTGCTGATCAGGGCCGAAGCCACCGGCACCGACACCTATGAAGCCAACCGCAACCTGGTGCTCACCGACGGCGCCCGCGCCGATTCGGTGCCCAACCTGGAGATCGAGACCGGTGAGATCGCCGGTGCCGGCCACGCCAGCGCCACCGGACGGTTCGACGACGAGCAGTTGTTCTACCTGCGCGCCCGTGGCATTCCCGAAGACCAGGCCCGTCGCCTGGTGGTGCGCGGCTTCTTCGGCGAGATCATCGCCAAGATCGCCGTACCCGCGGTGCGCGAGCGCCTCACCGAAGCAATCGAACGAGAACTAGCGATCACCGAAGCGAGAAACAGCTGATATGACCACACTCGAAGTCAAAGACCTGCACGCCTCTGTCGTCTCCGCCGAAGGTGGCGACGATATCGAGATCCTCAAAGGCGTCAACCTGACCGTGAAGTCGGGGGAGACCCACGCGGTCATGGGCCCCAACGGCTCCGGCAAGTCCACACTGTCCTACGCCATCGCAGGCCACCCCAAGTACACCGTCACCTCGGGGTCGATCACCCTCGACGGTGAGGACGTGCTGGCGATGACCATCGACGAGCGAGCGCGGGCGGGGCTGTTCCTGGCCATGCAGTACCCGATCGAGGTACCCGGCGTCTCGATGTCGAACTTCCTGCGTACCGCGGCCACCGCGGTCCGCGGCGAAGCGCCCAAGCTGCGGCACTGGGTCAAGGAAGTCAAGGGCGCGATGAGCGACCTCGACATCGACCCGACCTTCGGGGAACGCAGTGTCAACGAAGGGTTCTCCGGCGGCGAGAAGAAGCGCCACGAGATCCTGCAGCTGGGTCTGCTGAAGCCGAAGATCGCCATCCTCGACGAGACCGACTCCGGCCTCGACGTCGATGCGCTGCGCGTCGTCAGCGAAGGTGTGAACCGCTACGCGGCCGCCGAGAACGGTGGCGTCCTGCTCATCACCCACTACACGCGGATCCTGCGCTACATCCAGCCGCAGTTCGTGCATGTGTTCGTCGGTGGCCGCATCGTGCAGTCCGGCGGCCCCGAACTGGCCGACGAGCTCGAAGAGCACGGTTACGAACGCTTCACCCACGCGGCGCCGACCGGGGCTTAGCCATGACCGCGTCTGCGCAGACATTGGACCTGACCAAGATCCGAGCGGACTTTCCGATCTTGGCCAGGGTGATGCGGGGCGGACAACAACTGGCCTATCTCGATTCGGGTGCGACGTCGCAGCGGCCATTGCAGGTACTCGACGCCGAGCGGGATTTCCTGACCACCTCCAACGGCGCCGTCCATCGTGGTGCGCACCAGCTGATGGAGGAGTCCACCGACGCCTACGAGCAGGGCCGGGCCGATATTGCGTCGTTCGTCGGCGCTGATGTCGACGAACTGGTGTTCACCAAGAACGCCACCGAGTCGATCAACCTGGTCTCGTATGCGTTGGGCGACACGCGCTTCGACCGCGCCGTCGGACCGGGCGACATCATCGTCACCACCGAACTGGAACACCACGCCAATCTGATCCCGTGGCAGGAACTGGCCCGGCGCACCGGCGCCACCTTGAAGTGGTACTCGGTCACCGACGATGGCCGCATCGATCTGGATTCCCTGACACTCGACGAGCGGGTCAAGGTCGTCGCCTTCAGCCACCACTCGAACGTCACCGGGGCCATCGCTCCGGTGGCCGAGCTGGTGTCCCGTGCCAAGGCCGTCGGTGCGTTGACGCTGCTGGACGCCTGCCAGTCGGTGCCGCATCAGCCGGTCGATTTCCATGCTCTCGATGTCGATTACGCGGCGTTCTCGGGCCACAAGATGCTCGGCCCCAACGGCATCGGCGTGTTGTACGGCCGGCGCGACCTGCTCAACACGATGCCGCCGTTCATCACCGGCGGATCGATGATCGAGACGGTCACCATGGAAGCCACCACCTACGCGCCCGCACCGCAGCGTTTCGAGGCAGGCACGCCCATGACGTCACAGGTCGTCGGACTGGCAGCGGCCGCGAGATATCTCGAGGGCATCGGCATGGCGGCCGTGGAGGCTCACGAGGCCGAATTGGTGGCCGCGGCACTCGACGGGTTGGCCGGTATCGGCGGCGTGCGCATCGTCGGCCCGCTGTCCGGGGAGCTGCGCGGATCGCCGGTGTCGTTCGTGGTGGACGGTATCCACGCCCACGATGTCGGCCAGGTTCTCGACGACGAGGGCGTAGCCGTCCGGGTGGGCCATCACTGCGCCTGGCCGTTGCACAAGCGCTTCGGCATCGCCGCCACCGCCAGGGCGTCGTTCGCGGTGTACAACACTCTTGACGAAGTAGACCGGCTGGTGGCCGGCATCAAGCGTGCCGTCGACTTCTTCGGCAGGGCGTGAGCCCGTGCGGATGGAGCAGATGTACCAGGAAGTGATCCTGGACCACTACAAGCACCCGCACCATCGGGGCCTGCGCGAACCGTTCGGAGCCGAAGTGCACCACGTCAATCCGACGTGTGGTGACGAGGTGACGCTGCGGGTGACGTTGTCCGATGATGGTGAGCACGTTGCGGACATCTCCTATGACGGGCAGGGCTGTTCGATCAGCCAGGCGTCCACCTCGGTGCTCACCGACCAGATCATCGGCCAGACGGTCGGTGACGCGCTCAAGACCATCGCCGCGTTCACCGAGATGATTTCGTCCCGCGGCAACGTTGAGGGTGATGAAGATGTGATCGGCGACGGCATCGCCTTCGCCGGTGTCGCCAAATACCCGGCGCGGGTGAAATGTGCGCTGCTGGGTTGGATGGCTTTCAAGGACGCGCTGGCCCAGTCGGGTGCGCAAATTGGATCCGAGCAGATCGACCGATGAGCGCTTGCGCGAAGAGGAGAAGAGACCGATGAGTGACACCGCTATTCCGAGCGAGGAATTTCTCGCCGACCTCGAAGAGGCGATGCGCGACGTCGTGGATCCCGAACTGGGCATCAACGTGGTCGATCTCGGCCTGGTCTACGGGCTGAACATCGAAGAGGCGGAGGCCGGCAAGGTCGCCCTGATCGACATGACGCTCACCTCCGCGGCGTGCCCGCTCACCGATGTCATCGAAGATCAGTCACGGACGGCTCTGGTCGGCACGGGGCTGGTCAACGACATCAAGATCAACTGGGTGTGGAACCCGCCGTGGGGTCCGGACAAGATCACCGAGGACGGCCGCGAACAGCTGCGCGCCCTCGGATTCACCGTCTGACCCACTCACGGTTGGGTCTCCGGCCCGCTGTGAGCGGGTAGAACCACCCGTATGTCAGCCGATGCGTACACCACCACGCGTATTCAGCTCCGCGGTATCGCCGAGAGTGCGATCGCCGGTCCGCAGCATCGGGTGGCCGGGACCATCCGGTTGGCCGTCCGCCCGGCCGGTTTCATCGGCACCGCGATTTCCGTCGAAGTCCAGGGCACCGATCTGCTGTGGCAGCAGGGCCGGATCCCGCTGACCGGCAGCCTGAGCACGCTCGCCGAGGCTGCCGGGCTGCAGTTCGGGCCGCCCACCGGTGTCTACGACGTGACGGAGCCGTTGGCGCCGGATACCGAACTGACCATCGATCCGGCGTCCGCGCAGGTGATCTACCGCAGCCTCTACGCCGGTGCGCAGGCGCTGATCACCTTCGCCGAAGGTCAGCATCCGGTGCTGTGGCCCGAGCACTTCGACGTCGCCGTCACCGTCGGCGAGGCCAATTACGGGGTATCGCCGGGGGATTCGTATCACCCGCGGCCCTACGCGTACGTGGGCCCATGGACACCACGGGCGGGTGCGTTCTGGAATGCGCCCTTCGGAGCGCTGCTGTCTCTCGACGTGGCCGCCGCGGAGACCACGTTGGTGGCAGACGTTGCCGCCTTTTTCAGCGAAGGCCGGCGCCGGCTACAGGCGACACGAACAGAAACCTGACGCGACACGCCGATGAGATGCGGGGCTGCGGCGATGCCTGGTGGTAGGAGTGATGGATGTGACGGCAGGGGTTGCTGGTGTCGGCCTCATGATTGCCATCGGCTAATCGAGCAATAAATTGCTCCGGTTGTCCGCCGGTGCGCTCACCTCCACAGTTGCTTGCCCTCGCCAGTAGCTACGAGTCGGATCTGCGTGGTTCTCGCAAACATCATGAGGACGCAGCTGCGTACCGACGCCGGGCCCCCTATCGCTGAATTCAAGTCAGGTGCCAGGGTTCCCGGTCAGATGCCCGTGTCCGTCCGCACCTCGAAGCACGATTGTGGCAACGAAACCGGTCGGAATCGTCGAGATCGAGCGCACTCGCGAAATGGCCAGCAACTCTGCGCGGGTGCAAACACAAATCACCTGAAGATCACGCTGTTGGCTAATTTGCATTCATCTGCTGATATCTGACGGTGCCGCTATTTGTGATCTTGATAAACGAATAACACCGCCCCAACCCGAGTCAGCAACCTGCCTGACTGGTGATGAACTTCTAGTTTTATCTAACGCACCAGGTAATTCTCAGTTACGGTTTTGCTTGCGCAGCGCTCACCGGCAACGGTGAGCGAAAGGACAATGGGGGCGACGGCCCTCTACGGCGGGCAGTTTTCTGAGTCAGTGTTGATCAGGTATCTGCCCAATCGATACTCCTACTCCCCATTGAACTCACCGGGTCGACTTTGATGTGTCGGCTCAATTCGGCAGTCGCCAGCGAACTCTTATGTGGAATAAGCGCGCCCGACTTCGGGATTGACGGCTCTTCGCCCCGGTAATTATCCGAACAGAGGTTGGCTGCGGATGGCTAGTCGGTCAAGCGTCAAGGTGCAACGGGGTTCGCGACGGAAGAAGCGCAACGACCGGCGGGAAAATCGGCCGAAACCGGTGACCTATTGGCTCGGTGTCGGCGTGATGGCCGCCGGGCTGGGCGCCGCTATCGGTGCGACCCCGGGAATCGCGGCGGCTGCACCGTCCGACAGCGCCGATTCGAGTCGCGAATCGTCCGTGTCCTCGGCCGGCCCGTCCAAAACCGAGAAGTCCGAGAAGGCCGAGAAGGCCGATCGGCAACGCCCCACCCGTAAAGACGCCCGGCCGGCCGGTGCGCAGGGTTCGCCCACCCGTGATGGGCAGGAGTCGGCCGACGACGACGGTCCGCGGGATGCGCCGGTGCGGACCGGTCCACGCAAGACCGGATCGGTCACCGGGGACTCCAAAGACGGGGACACGCAACCCGAGAGCGCCGACGAAGAGTCGACGTCGGACTCGGACGCCGAGGCTTCGCCCGCCGAAGACGGCGCCGACAGTGACGCCGGGGACGACAGTGACACCGTGGACACCGGGGACACCGCAACGCCCCCCGATGAGGACGTCCCGTCGAGTGACGTCGACACAGGTGACGACGAGGTGGTTGCCGAGAAGCCGGTCAAGCGGCCGACGTCGGGACAGCGGGACGACACCGATCCGCGACCGACACGGGCCGTGGCGACCACCGACCTCGGCACCGCCGATGAGGCAGCGAGCGACGAACCATCTGCCGTGGCGACGGCCGCACCGGTGACGGCGCGCCAGGAGGTGTCCGCGACGTCGGTGTCAACAGTGTCGGCGGTGGCCACGAAACCGGGGCCCGAGGACGCACTGGTTTCTGGACGGGTGGTGCTGGGCACCATGCTGTACGACATCATGACGTGGATGGGCATGGCCCCCGCACCGTCCAGCGCGCACAATCTGCCGATGGCGCTTCCCGGGTTCATCGAATCCTGGTGGTCCGGACTTCGCCGTCAGATGTACGGCACCGCGCAGCAGCCGGCGGGGCCCGAAGAGCCCCAGGTGCCCGAAGAGCCCCAGCTCCCGGAAGAGCCCGAGGTGCCAGAGGTACCTCAGGTGCCGGAAGAACCTCAGGTGCCGGAAGAACCCCAAGGCCCACAGGAACCGGGGACACCACCGGCCTCCGAGCTCCCGTTGGTGTGGGAGACCAACTTCTCCAGCGTCGAGGAGGCCCTGAAATTCTGGGGCGTGCAGACCGGCCGTTGGGGTCAGTCCGGCGGCGAGAACCAGTACTACACCGATTTCGGCAACGTGTATCTCGACGAAGACGGCAACGTCGTCATCGTGACTCGTCAAGAGACGGCACCGGATGGTCTGCCCGCGCCGAACAACTACACCTCGACCCGGCTGGTCACCTTCGGAAAACAGACCGTCGGCCCGAACATGCGCGTGGTGGCACGTATTCAGTTGCCGTACACCAAGGGCAGCCTGCCGGCGTTCTGGATGGTCGGACTGGAACCGGGGCACGAGTACGACTGGCCACGCCAGGGAGAGATCGACATTGTCGAACTCCCCGGAATGGGCACGCCGGAAGCAAGCCAGGTCTGGACCGGAAACATCCACGGTCCGTCCCAGGCGAACAATGGCGTCGACGTCAAGATGGTGACCAATGACCAGGACATGGGCGTCGACCTGTCCGCCGATTTCCACGAGTACGGCATCGACTGGTACACCGACCGCATCATCTGGCATGTGGACGGGGAAGAGACGGGCCGGATCACCCAGGCGGAGTATGAAGCCATGGGCGGCGACTGGACGCCCTTCTCCGGGGCCTGGCAGCACTATCTGATCCTCAACAATGCCGTGGGAAACCCGTGGACCGGCGAGCCGGATGCCACTACGGATGCCGAGATGGAAATGAAGATCGACTGGGTGAAGGTGTGGTCCCTCGAGGAGGAACCGGCCGCCCAGCAGGTGGTCTGACAGCGTCGTCAGATTCTGCGCCTACCTGGGGTCCGTGAGCTCCAGGTAGGCGCAGTTCGTTGTGTGGGAACACTGTGACGGGAACATGTGGGCAGCCATGTGCGTTGAAGAACTCGTGGCAACTCGAGATATCACCACCGAAGAGTTCACCGAGACGATCACCGACAACGACATCGTGTTGGTCGACTTCTGGGCCTCCTGGTGTGGTCCCTGTAAGCAGTTCGCGCCGACGTTCGCGGCGTCCTCGGAGAAGCACCCTGATGTGGTGTTCGCCAAGGTCGACACCGAGGCGGAGCAGATGCTCGCCGCGCAGGCGCAGGTCCGGTCCATCCCCACGCTGATGGTGTTCAAGAAGGGCACTCTGGTGTTCAACCAGCCGGGTGCGCTTCCGCCCGCCGCGCTGGAGGACATCATCGAACAGGTCAAGGCGTTGGACATCGACGCAGCGCTGGCGGAGCAGGCCAAGGCCACCGAGGCCTGACGGCCGCGCCGGGGTCAGGATGGCACGCGATAGCGTGCCTTCCGTGAGCATCGAGAGCAGCGCCGGCACCGAGTTCGTCCGCGTCGACCGCCCCCGCGACCACGTGGCGTTGGTCACGTTGAACCGGCCCGAGCGGATGAATTCCATGGCGTTCGACGTCATGGTGCCGCTCAAACGGGTCCTCGACGACCTCACCAACGACAACTCGGTGCGGGCGGTGGTGCTGACCGGCGCCGGTTCGGGGTTCTCGTCGGGCGCCGACCACAAGTCCGCAGGCAGTGTCCCGCACGTCGACGGACTGACCAGGCCCAGCTTCGCGCTGCGGTCCATGGAAGTGCTCGACGACGTCATCCTGGCCCTGCGCAAACTGCACCAGCCGGTGATCGCAGCAGTCAACGGAGCAGCGATCGGCGGTGGCCTCTGCCTGGCCCTGGCCTGCGACATCAGGGTCGCCGGCGCGGGTGCCTACTTCCGCGCGGCGGGCATCAACAACGGTCTGACGGCCAGTGAACTCGGGCTGTCCTATCTGCTTCCCCGGGCCATCGGCACCTCGCGCGCGTTCGAATTGATGCTCACCGGTCGCGACATCGGTGCCGAGGAGGCCGAGCGCGTCGGTTTGGTATCCCGCCAGGTCGCCGACGAGGAGTTGCTCGACACCTGCTTCGAGATGGCCGAACGGATCGCGGCATTCTCACGGCCGGGAATCGAGTTGACCAAGCGCACGTTATGGAGTGGGCTCGACGCCGGTACCCTGGAGGGGCACATGCAGGCAGAAGGCCTGGGCCAACTGTACGTACGCCTGCTCACCTCGAACTTCGAAGAAGCGGTGGCGGCGCGCGCGCAGGGGCGGCCACCGGTCTTCACCGATGACAAAACATGATTTCGCCGCGGCGGAATCGAGTATCGAGGAGCAGAAGCGTTGATAACCGCAACGGACCTGGAGGTCCGCGCCGGGGCGCGCACGCTGCTGTCCGCGGAAGGTCCCGCATTACGTATCCAGCCGGGCGACCGGATCGGATTGGTGGGGCGCAACGGCGCCGGTAAGACCACCACCATGCGCATCCTCGCCGGTGAGGGCCAGCCCTACGCAGGCAGAGTCGACCGCACCGGTGAGATCGGTTACCTGCCCCAGGATCCCGGCGAGGGCGACCTCGACATGCTGGCGCGCGACCGGGTGTTGTCGGCGCGGGGTCTGGACACCCTGCTCTCCGATCTGGAGAAGCAGCAGGCGATCATGGCCGAGGTGGCCGACTCCGACGCCCTCGACAAGGCGATCCGGCGTTACGGCGTTCTCGAAGAGCGGTTCGCCGCCCTGGGCGGTTACGCGGCCGAAAGCGAAGCCGGCCGCATCTGCGCCAGTCTCGGCCTGCCCGAACGCATCCTGACCCAGCCGCTGCGCACCCTGTCCGGCGGCCAGCGCCGTCGCGTCGAGCTCAGCCGCATCCTGTTCGCCGCATCCGACACGGGTTCTGGTTCGGACACCACACTGCTGCTCGACGAGCCCACCAACCACCTCGACGCCGACTCCATCGGCTGGCTGCGGACGTTCCTGCAGAACCACACCGGCGGTCTAGTCGTCATCAGCCATGACGTGGCCTTGTTGGCCGACGTCGTCAACCGGGTGTGGTTCCTCGACGCGGTGCGCGGCGAGGCCGACGTCTACAACATGGGCTGGCAGAAGTACCTCGACGCTCGCTCCACCGACGAACAACGTCGGCGCCGGGAACGCGCCAATGCCGAGAAGAAGGCCTCCGCGCTGCGTACCCAGGCCGCCAAGATGGGCGCCAAAGCCACCAAAGCCGTTGCCGCACAGAACATGCTGCGACGCGCCGAGCGCATGATCTCCGAGCTCGACGATGAGAGGGTGGCCGACAAGGTCGCCAAGATCCGGTTCCCCGTACCAGCGGTGTGCGGTCGCACCCCGCTGGTCGGCAAGGGCCTGACCAAGGTGTTCGGTTCGCTGGAGGTCTTCACCGGGGTGGACCTGGCCATCGACAAGGGCTCCCGGGTGGTCATCCTCGGTCTCAACGGCGCGGGCAAGACCACGCTACTGCGCATCCTGGCGGGTACCGAGCTGCCCGACGCCGGGGTGATCGAGCCCGGGCACGGCCTCAAGCTCGGGTACTTCGCCCAGGAACACGACACCATCGACGGACTTGCCTCGGTGTGGGAGAACATCCGCCATGCCGCGCCGGACACCGGTGAGCAGGAGCTGCGCAGTCTGTTGGGCGCGTTCATGTTCATCGGGCCACAGCTCGACCAGCCTGCCGGCACTCTGTCGGGCGGCGAGAAGACCCGGCTCGCGCTCGCCGGGCTGGTCGCGTCCACCGCCAATGTGTTGCTTCTCGACGAACCCACCAACAACCTGGATCCGGCCTCACGCGAGCAGGTGCTCGACGCACTGCGCAGCTACGCGGGTGCGGTAGTGCTGGTGACCCACGATCCGGGTGCTGCCGAGGCGCTCAACCCCCAACGGGTGGTGCTGCTGCCCGACGGCACCGAGGACTACTGGTCCGACGAGTACCGCGATCTGATCGAACTTGCTTGAGCTGAACAGATTTAGAGCCCATTTGGTGATTCCCATCACATTTGCTCCCAGGTCTTCCTAGGCTGTTCCCCGGTCGGGGGGCCGCTAGACCGTGGGGAGGCCTCGATGAGGAAATCGGACAAAGAGCGCGAACAACTGTTGGGTGAGCTGCGCTTCGCCTACGAAAACGGCGCGAGCATCCGCACGCTCGTGGCGTCGACCGGGCGCTCGTACGGATCGATTCACAGTCTGTTGCTGGAATCGGGCACCAACCTGCGCAGCCGCGGCGGCCCGAACCATCGCACCCGTACCCCGGTGCACTAGCCGGGTCGTCAGCCCAGGGAAGCCGGGCTGACGGCGTCTCCCACCGCACTCGGGTGGCCATGGCGTACGGAGTCCTCGACGAGGTCCAGCACCGCGGTCAGCCGCTTCGGGTCTTCGCCGGAGGCCAGTCGGGCGACCAACCCGTCGAGCACCAGATCCAGGTACACGTGCAGGACGTCGCTGGGGACGTCATCGCGGAGCCGGCCGGCCTGTTTCTGGCGGCGGAGGCGATCGGTGGTTGCCGCCGACAACTCCACCGACCGCTCCGCCCAGCCCTGGTTGAACGTCGGATCGTGCCGCAGCTTGCGGGCGATCTCGAGCCGCGTTGCCAGCCAGTCGAATTGCTCAGGCGCGGCCAGCATGTCGCGCATGACCTGAATCAGCCCCTCCCGGGAGGCCACATCCGCCATCCGTTCGGCGTCCTCGCGGGCGAGTTCGAAGAACAGCGAATCCTTGTCCCGGAAGTGGTGGAAGATCGCTCCACGGGACAAGCCGATGGACTGCTCCAACCTTCGCACCGTGGCCTTGTCGTAGCCGAACTCCGCGAAACAGCGCCGAGCGCCGTCGAGGATCTGACGGCGGCGGGCCGCCAGGTGGTCCTCGCTGACCTTGGGCATCGCTGAGGACTAGCCGGACTTCAGCATGTTGCGCAGCACGTACTGCAGGATGCCGCCATTGCGGTAGTAGTCGGCCTCACCGGGGGTGTCGATCCGCACCACCGCGTCGAACTCGACCTTGGCGCCATCCTTCTTGGTGGCGGTGACGTGCATGGTCTTCGGCGTCTTGCCGTCGTTGAGGGCTGTGACACCACTGATGTCGAAGACCTCGGTGCCGTCGAGTTTGAGCGACGACGCCGATTCGCCCGCGGGGAACTGAAGCGGGACCACACCCATGCCGATCAGGTTGGAGCGGTGGATGCGTTCGAACGACTCGGTGATGACCGCGCGCACACCCAACAGGGACGTGCCCTTGGCGGCCCAGTCCCGCGAGGAGCCGGACCCGTACTCCTTGCCGCCGAGCACCACCAACGGAATGTCCTGTGCCGCATAGTTCTGCGCGGCATCGTAGATGAACGCCTGGGGGGCGTCCGCCTGGGTGAAGTCGCGCGTGTAGCCGCCGGACACATCGTCGAGCAGCTGGTTGCGCAGCCGGATGTTCGCGAACGTACCGCGGATCATCACCTCGTGGTTACCACGCCGCGAACCGTAGGAGTTGTAGTCCTTCTTGTCGACGCCGTTGTCCTCCAGGTACTGCGCGGCGGGAGTGCCCGCCTTGATGTTGCCTGCGGGGGAGATGTGGTCGGTGGTCACCGAATCGCCCAGCAGCGCAAGCACTCTGGCGCCCGAGATGTCGGTGACAGGCTGCGGTTCGGCAGGCATACCGTCGAAGTAAGGTGGCTTGCGCACATAGGTGGAGTTGGGATCCCAGTCGAAGGTCTTGCCCTCCGGGGTGGGCAGGTTGCGCCAGCGCTCATCGCCCTTGAAGACGTCGGCGTAGCTGTCGGTGAACATCTTCCGGTCGATCGAGGACGCGATGACGTCCGAGATCTCCTTCGACGAGGGCCAGATGTCCTTGAGGAAGACGTCCTTGCCGTCGTGGTCCTGGCCCAACGGCTCGGTCTCGAAGTCGAAGTCCATGGTGCCCGCGAGCGCGTAGGCGATGACCAGCGGCGGCGACGCCAGGTAGTTCATCTTGACGTCGGGGGAGATGCGGCCTTCGAAGTTGCGGTTGCCGGAGAGCACCGCGGTGACGGTCAGGTCGTTGTCGTTGATGGCCTTGGAGATGGCCTCCGGCAGCGGACCGGTGTTGCCGATGCAGGTGGTGCAGCCGTAGCCGACCAGGAAGAAGCCGAGCTTCTCCAGGTACGGCCACACGCCGGCCTTGTCGTAGTAGTCGCTGACGACCTGCGAGCCGGGCGCCATCGACGTCTTGACCCACGGCTTGGAGGTCAGGCCCTTGTCGACGGCCTTCTTGGCCAGCAGGGCCGCGCCGAGCATCACCGACGGGTTGGAGGTGTTGGTGCACGAGGTGATGGCCGCGACCACCACCGCGCCGTGATCCAGGACGAATTCGCCCTGCTCATCGGATTTCACGGTGATGGGCTTGGACGGCCTGCCCTCGGAGCCGGTGGCCGCCGAATGGACCTGCACGGCGTCGTCGTCGGCGAAGGACAGCGACACCGAATCGCTGGCGGGGAAGGACTCGTCGACGGCCTCGTCGAGCTTGGTGCACTCGGCGGGGTGGTTCTCTTCGACGTAGTTGTGAATGTCCTTGCGGAACGCGTTCTTTGCGTCCGAGAGCTCGATGCGGTCCTGGGGCCGCTTGGGCCCGGCGATGGACGGCACCACGTCACCGAGGTCGAGTTCGAGATACTCGGAGAACACCGGCTCCTTGTCCGGGTTGTGCCACATGCCCTGCGCCTTGGCGTAGGCCTCGACGAGCGCGAGCTGCTCGTCGGTGCGGCCGGTCAGCCGCAGGTAGTCCACGGTGACGTCGTCGATCGGGAAAATGGCTGCGGTGGAACCGAATTCGGGGCTCATATTGCCCAGGGTGGCGCGGTTGGCCAGCGGCACCTCGGCCACGCCTGCGCCGTAGAACTCGACGAACTTGCCGACCACACCGTGCTTGCGGAGCATGTCGGTGACGGTGAGCACCACGTCGGTGGCGGTCACGCCGGGCTTGATCTCACCGGTGAGCTTGAATCCGACGACGCGGGGGATCAGCATCGACACCGGCTGGCCCAGCATGGCGGCCTCGGCTTCGATACCGCCGACGCCCCAGCCGAGCACGCCGAGGCCGTTGACCATGGTGGTGTGGCTGTCGGTGCCCACGCACGTGTCCGGGTAGGCGACACCGTCGCGGACCATCACGGTGCGGGCGAGGTATTCGATGTTGACCTGGTGCACGATGCCGGTGCCCGGAGGCACCACGGAGAAGTCGTCGAAGGCACCCTGACCCCAACGCAGGAACTGGTAGCGCTCGCCGTTGCGCGAGTACTCGATTTCGACGTTGCGTTCGAAGGCGTCGCGCTTGCCGAACACGTCGACGATGACGGAGTGGTCGATCACCATCTCGGCGGGCGCCAACGGGTTGACCTTGTTGGGGTCGCCGCCGAGGTCGCCGACCGCCTCGCGCATGGTGGCCAGGTCGACGATGCAGGGCACTCCGGTGAAGTCCTGCATGATCACCCGCGCCGGGGTGAACTGAATCTCGATGCTGGGGTCGGCCTCGGGATCCCAGTTGGCGATGGCCTCGATGTGGTCTTTGGTGATGTTGGCGCCGTCTTCGGTGCGCAGCAGATTCTCGGCCAGCACCTTGAGGCTGTAGGGGAGTTTGTCGGCGCCGGGCACCGCGTCAAGGCGGTAGATCTCGTATTTGTTGTCACCGACCTCGAGTGTGTCGTGTGCTCCGAATGAATTCTTGCTCGTCACATCAACTCCCGGTGTAAAGATTTTCCTCGCCGACGGGCTGTGTCGGCGATCGGGTCCGATTCTAACAGTACGCTTGTCCTGTATTGCTCAGGGCCTACTTGCTGGAGTCGTACCCCCACAGTCTTCCGCTGACGGGCGCGTGCTGCCAGTGGGGGATGTGGCCGTCGCGTACCGTGCTGGTGAACGTTTGGACGAGGCGAGCTGATCGCCGCAGGTGAAGTGAGGCGCTTGAATGTCAGGATCAGGGCTGGGCCCGCAGGTCGTGCCATTTCTGAGTCCGGCACTCGAGCCCGGTGTCCCGGTTTTCATCCCGCCCGATGTCGACATGACCGCCGTCAAGGCGGAGGTCGCCCGCGACGGCGTCAGTGCCCCACCGGCCGAAGAGCCGGGCCTGCGGCAGGTCGTCGAACAGGCCAAGCAGGACGGCATCGACCTGAAGGTCGTCGTGATCCCGACCAACCCCCACATCGACACCCCGTTGCGTGATATCGCCACCGAAGTGGGTCAGGCCAACCCGGGTTCGACGGTGTTGGTGCTCAGTCCGTCCTACGCCGGGACCTACAGCACCGACTACGATCGGGTGACGCTGGAAGCCGGCGAAGATCTGGCCAAAACGGGCAATCCGGTGCAGTCGACGGAGAATTTCGTGAGTCAGTTGAATACCCCGGACTTTCCCTGGACTGCGCTCACGATCGTGCTCACCATCGGGGTATTCCTCGCGGTCATCTCCACGCGCATCTTGCAGGTAAAAGCAAAGCGTGCATTCGCACACGAAACTGCCTCTACCAGCGATTCCTGAACTAATTCCGCCGCATTAGCGCACTTGGGAATGTCACTGTTTGATTACGAACCTCTAATTACATTCCTGTAATTTGTGACGCAAGTTTCTTCGGGGGTAATTGTGACGTACGGTGCTGGAGGTACCAATTGATGTAGTTGTGCCTCGAGTGACTGGTGATTGTTGCGGCAACCCGGTCTGAGCTGAGCCATGAGGAGACCTGAGTCGCATGAGACCCATCTACGGCGCCTCCCCGTTGCTGACGCTCGCGTTATTACTGAGCACGCCCGGTCTGGCCGTCGCCGAGCCGGCACCCACCAGCCTCGCTTCGCTCATCGCGGATGTCGCCGACGCCAACCAGCGACTCCAGGAGCTCGGCGCCGCGGTGCAAAGTGAGCAAGAGGGCGTCAACAAAGCACTCGTCGACGTGCAGGCCGCGCGCGACACCGCCGTCGCCGCACAACGAGAACTCGAACTCAGCCAGACCGCCGTCCGCGACGCCGACGCCGCCATCAGTGACGCGCAGCG
>JBEVFK010000201.1:0-23161 GCA_040512325.1 Mycobacterium sp.
CGACGACGAGTCGGCCGAAGACGAAGAGTTGGCCGAACAGGACACGTCACCGCCATCTGACCGCAACAACAACCACCACGGCCCGGACTCCCCGGACACCACACGGGCGACACCACAGAAGGACCCGATCACCGAAGAAGAACCTGCGCCAATCGATTCGAATCCTGTCGACGCGCCCTCCCCCGACCCGGCTCCGGCCGTCGAGGCTGCGTTGCCAGAGCCGGCCGATCTCGGTACCACTGCGCTCACGTCGGCCGCGACAGCCCCCGCGCCCGTTTTCGAGTCCGCCTCCCCGGCTGCGACACCCCCCAGTGTCGCCGCTACGGTCCTCAGCGCGTTCGGCATCGGCGGCGGGGCGCCACCCCCCGTCGATTCACAGTCGCTGTGGGTAGCGCTGGGATTGGCGCGCCGACCGTCCGCCTCCCCAGCAGCCGAGGCCGCCACCACGACCGGTACCGCGACTTCAGCGCCTGCACTCGTCGCCGGCTCCACGGTCAACGTCAAAGATCATGGCGCTGTCGGAGACGGCATCACCGATGATTCGGCGGCCATCAAAGCCGCCGAAGCTGCACTGACTTCGGGCGATACCCTCTACTTCCCGGAAGGCGATTACCGCTTCGCCCAACGCAATCCGGCCGGCGAAGCAGCGATCGAGCTCAGCGGTCTCTCGAATGTCACGGTGGAGTTCGCAGAGGGCGCCCGGTTGATCATGGACAACCTCGACGTCAACGGCCATGGCACCAGCCACGGCATCCGCATCGAGGGCGCGGCGTCCCATGTGACGATCCTCAACGCCACCATCGAATGGACCACCGCACCCTCGACGCGCAGTTTCGGCGATGGCATCTCCGTGCTCGGCTGGGCTTCGGATTCCCCGCCCCCACTCGCATGGACCGGCTCCACCGGCACCGTCGAATTCGTGTCCATCATCGACTCCCGCGTGGTGAACGCTCCGCAGGCCGGTGCTGTCATCATGGGGGCCTCCGATGTGACGGTCACCAATTTCACAGCCATCGGTACCAAAGCGGACGGGCTGCACTTCAATGCGAACCGCCGCGTCACCGTGGACGGGTTGATCGCGACCAACACCGGCGATGACGGCTTGGCGTTCGTCACCTACTACGACGCCACCCAACCCTGGACCTATGGCCCCACCGACGGTCCGTTCAATCAGAGCGGCGTCGGCGAGTGGAACAACGGCGGATCAGTCGCGTCGCACATCACTGTGACCGGCGGCCGCGCCAACGGGGTCCGGGTGCAAGGTGGTTATGACATCACCATCACCGACGTCACCGTGACCGACAAGTGGTACGGCATTCAGGTCAACTCGGCCATCTCCACCGGCCCGGGCGATTGGACCAGCCTGGCTTCGCGCGACGTGCACATCTCCGACGTCACCATCGAGGATGTCCAGACCGGTATCGTCCTGGCAACCAACAACATCGACGGCACCGAGGGCTCCCAGTGGTGGGACTTCTCCGGCGTGACGATCAGCGACGTCACGATCCGCGGTGCCACGAACTGGTCGGTGGCAGTGGAGACACCTGCGACCACCACAAGCAAGTACGCGGGCATCACCCTGCAGAACATCTACGCGGAGAGCTTGGCCGTCGACGGACCGTTCGGCGGCGGCAATGGCGGAATACTACTTGCGTCGCTGCGCGATTCCACTGTCGACAACGTGCGACTGGTCTCGGACCACAACAGCGACATCCTCATTCTCGGCGCAGGCCAACTCCGCGGCGACCTCGGTGTCGCGGACCTTCCGTCGTCGAATCTCACGTTGAACGACGTGATCCTCGAAGGTCCGGGCCGCATTCTCATCCAGGACATCGCAGGCCTGCAGGTCGGCAATATGGCGTCTTACGGCGCGGACGGCACTGCCGTGATGCTCTACCGGGTCAAGGACGCGTCGTTCGACAACATCACGGCCTACATGCCGGGCCGCGGGCTCGGTGAGGGTTACGGCGTGCGCCTGCTGCAGGTGGCCGACATCGATATCGCCAATATCGAGGTCACCATGGATGATCATGTCGGATCCTCCTGGTGGGCAGTCGAACTCGGCGGCGGGAATCCCGACGACATCGCCGGTGACGGGGTCCGCATCGAGAATGTCACCTACGTCAGCGACCGCGACGACACGGAGTCCCATATCGGCGTGCAGGGCGGCCCGTACGGCCCCGCGAGCTGGTATATCCACGCAACCTGGCGGCACAACGGTGAGACCGTGCCGCAGTGGCGTTCCGCGTCGTACGGCGATATCAGCCCGCTCTGAGCCCTCTTTCAGCTCCCCAGCACCTATAGATAGAACTTCTATGTTCGGGTAGCGTTTGAGCAGGGACACCCGCGTGCGGGTCGACGTGAGAACAGGGAGCGGCACATGAATCTGGGTCCGTGGGGCGATCTCACAATCCTGGCTGCCGTGGCGGAAATCGTCTTCGCCACTTGCGTATTCGTCTACATCAGTCGGTTGGAGAATCGAACGTCCCATCCGCTGGGTGACCAGGTGGGCGCCCACAAAGCGGTGCTGGCCAAACTCCGCAAGCGCCGGCCGATGTCGCACGATGAAGTGGACTACGCCAGGGAACTGATTGCCGATGCTCGTTCCCCACTCGCCTACGCCATCCCCGGGGCGCTGTTCACCATCGGCTTCTTCTACGTGGTGGGCTGCCTGTTCGTGCTCCATCTGGACGGCGGCCATCCCTCCTTCCGCACGTTCATCGGCGGCATCCCGATGCTGACGTCGATGAACATGGCTGTTCAGCTGCGCAAGGTCGCCCGCCTGCACCGAAAGCTGCCGGACGTGGCGGTACCGGACTCCGTGCTCGCCCCGGCCCGCTAGCGAGAGTGGCTGCCGCCCCGCTGTTTTGAGATCACCGGGTCGTCGTCCTCCCACAGTAGGAGTTGACGCACGGGTGGGCGCGTTGCGGAGGCCCGGAGCGCCAAGCCGGCGGGGCGGGTCCGTACCTTCAGCGGCCACCAGAACCAGCGGCCGAGCAACGCTGCGATGGCCGGCGTCATGAAGGAGCGCACAATCAACGTGTCGAACAGCAGGCCGAGTGCGATCGTGGTTCCGATCTGGCCCAGAATCCGCAAGTCGGCGAACACGAACGAAGCCATGGTGGCTGCGAACACCAGACCCGCCGCCGTCACCACTGCGCCTGAGCCCGCCATCGCCCGGATGATGCCGGTGTTCAAGCCTGCGTCGATCTCCTCCTTGAACCGGGAGATCAACAGCAGGTTGTAGTCGGATCCGACCGCCAACAGCAGAATGACGGCCAGCGCCAGCACTATCCAGTACAGCTGGATGCCGAAGATGTACTGCCAGATCAGCACCGAGAGTCCGAATGAGGCGCCCAACGACAGCGCCACGGTGCCCACGATCACGAACGCGGCGACGATGCTTCGGGTGATGAACATCATCACCAGCAGAATCAGGCTCAGTGCCGCGATCCCGGCGATCATCAGATCGTATTCGGCCCCGTCCTGAATGTCCTTGTAGGTGGCTGCGGTACCGGCAATATAGATGCTGGACCCGGCCAGAGGGGTGCCCTTGACGGCCTCCTGTGCGGAGTGCCTGATGGCATCGATGTGCGCGATGCCCTCAGGCGTAGCGGGATCGCCTTCGTGGGTGATGATCAGGCGGGCGGCCTTACCGTCCGGCGACAGGAACAGCTTCAATCCGCGGGCGAATTCCGGGTTGGTGAAGGCCTCGGGCGGCAGATAGAAGGAGTCGTCGGTTTTCGACGCGTCGTACGCCTGACCCAGCGCGGTGGAGTTCTGCAGGGCTGCCTCCGCCTGGTCGTTGAGACCCGATGTGGTGGCGTAGTTGGTCAACGTCAGGTCGCGGTTGGTCTCCTGACTCTCGATCTGCGGCGGGATCAGCGCGAGCAGTTTCGGTTGCAGCGCATCCAGTTTCGCGATGCTGCCGGCGACGTCGGCCAGTTGGCCGGTCAGCGCATCAATACCGTCGAGTGCGTCGAAGAGCGACCGCAACGCGGCGCAGATCGGGATGTCGAAACAGTGGGGCTCCCAGTAGAAGTAGTTGCGCAGCGGGCGGAAGAAGTCATCGAAATCGGCGATCTTGTCGCGCAGGTCGGAGGCCGTGGCGACGGTGTTCTGGAATGCTCTGGTCTGCTCGTCGGTGACGGCGGCGGACTGCTGCTGCAGCGCATACTGCTGCCGCAGCACTTCGATCGAGTTGTTGATCACGTCCACCTGCTTGAGCAGGTCGGCGCCGCGGGCCTGCTGGAAGGGCAGATTGTTGATCTGCGACGCACTGCTCGCGCTGATCTGGAACGGTATCGACGTGTGGTCCAGGGGCGTGCCCAGCGGCCGGGTGATCGTCTGCACCTGGGCGATGCCGTCGGTGTGGAAGACCGCCTTGGCAACCCGTTCCAGCAGGATCATGTCGGTGGGATTGCGCAGATCATGGTCGGCCTCGATCATCATCACTTCAGGATTGAGCCGGGCCTGCGAAAAGTGGCGTTCCGCCGCCGTGTACCCGACATTGGCCGGGGCGCTGGACGGCAGGTAAGGCCGGGCGTCATAGCTCGTCGTGTATTTCGGCAGGGCGAGCAGACCGATGAGGGCGATCGCGATGGTCGCCACCAGGATCGGCCCCGGCCAGCGGACGATGGCCGTGCCGATGCGGCGCCAACCCTGGGTGCGCAGGGGTCGAGCGGGATCGAAGAGCCCGAAATGGCGGCCTATCACCAGTAGCGCGGGCGCCAGGGTCAACGCGGCCACTACGGCCACCAGGACACCGATTCCCGCTGGGACGCCCAGGCTTTGAAAGTACGGCAGGCGGGTGAAGGTCAGACACAAGACCGCGCCGGCGATCGTCAGGCCGGAGCCCAAGATGATGTGCGCGGTCCCGTGGTACATCGTGTTGAAGGCCGAGACCCGGTCCTGCCCGGTGTGGCGCGCTTCGTGGAAACGGCCCAGGAGGAAGATCGCATAGTCGGTGCCGGCAGCGATCACCAGCAGCGTCAGCAGATTGGTCGAGTACGTGGACAATTCGATGATGCCGGCATTGGCCAGCACCGCGACGACGCCGCGGGACGCGGTCAGTTCGATCATCACGGTGAAGATCACCAGGAACACCGTGGTGAGCCGGCGGTAGAGCCAGAACAGCATCACGGCGATCACGCCGAGCGTGATGAGGGTGGTTTTCAGCGTGCCTTGGCGGCCGACCTCGAACTGGTCGGTGACCAGCGGGGCGGCGCCGGTGACATAGGCCCTGATACCCGGCGGCGGTGGAGTCTGTTCGACGATGGACCGGACCGAATCGACGGACTCGTTGGCCAATGACTCGCCCTGGTTACCGGCGAGGTACAGCTGCACCAGGGCTGCCTTGCCATCGGAACTTTGCGAGCCGGCCGCCGTCAGCGGATCGCCCCAGAAATTCTGGATGTGCTGGACGTGCTCGGTGTCCTGTGAGAGCTTTTCCACCAGGCCGTCGTAATAGTGGTGCGCGTCGGCACCGAGCGGCTGATCACCCTCCAGGACGATCATCGCCGAACTGTCGGAATCGAACTCGTCGAATACCCTGCCGATCTGCTTACTGGCCAGCAGCGACGGCGAATCCTGGGGACTCAGCGATACGTTGTGGGCTTCGGCGACGGTCTCCAGCTGCGGCACAAAGACATTCGTGAGAACCGCCAGGCTCAGCCAGAACAGGGCGATGAGCACCGAGAATCGCCGGATGAAATCTGGAATCCGTTGAGTGCTCATCCCGACTTGTCCAAGCAGAACGTGTAGGCGTTCAAGGCGTCCACCGATCTCTCGTCCTTGACCACGTCGTCGATCTTGATCCGGCAGCCGATCGAGTCGCTGTCGCCCTGAGCGGCGACGTTGACGAAGACGGCCGGCTGCGTGGTGGTCGTGTCATAAGCCCAAGGCAAGGTGGCACCTTCGACCTTCTGCGGTTGGGCGTTCACGTCCAGGTAGGTGATGGTCGCGACCGTGCCGGGTGGGCCGAACACCTCCAGCACCACATGCTTGGGGTTGAACGGCACGATGTCGTTGTCGGAGCCACTCGGTGTGGAGGTGACGTCCTCCGAGGCGAAGATGCCGTGCAACCGGTACACCGCTAACCCGGCCACCGCGATCACAGCCACCGCCACCAGCAGCATCCAGCGCTGAGTGAGGTGTCGACTGATCGAAACCCGCGGCATCCGTGACCTTTCCTGAGCGGCGACAGGCGCGGCGGTAGGAAATTCCTATAGCAAACCTAACCAACTAGGTTGACGGTACGACACGGGACCGACCATCACAACACCGGGGCCGTCAGCCGTTGACGGCACCGGATCCTGAACCTTGGCTTTTCACAGCAACTTCGGAGGTTGGACCCATGGCGTGGCTAGCATGCCCGTGATAGGCGGCTGCCGTATGTTGACGGCGTGCTGAGTGCCATGAACGTCGACCTGACCACCGCGTTGCGCATCGTCGCCGCGGCCCACGCCGAAGCCGAACGGCGATCGATCCTGGTGTCGGCGGCGGTGGTGGATGCCGGCGGACATCTCGTCGCATTCGGCAGGATGGATGGAGCCGAGATCGCCGGACCCGTCCTCGCTGTCGACAAGGCCTACACCGCGGTTGCCAACCGCATCGCGACCTCGGAGTTGGCCGCCCTGGCGGCACCCGGTGGTGAACTGTTCGGCCTCCACGCCAATGGCAACGGCCGGTTCGTCATCTTCGGGGGCGGCGTGCCCCTCGTCGCCGACGGAGCCGTCGTCGGCGGTGTCGGTGTCAGCGGTGCGAGTGCGGCCGATGACGAAGCGTGCGCCGTGGCCGGTGCCGCGGTCGTCTAACGCGCCGCCAGTACGGCCCGGTAGCGCACCTCCCCCGAGCGCACCCGGGTGATCGCCCGGTTGATATCGGACATGTCGAAGAGCTCGACCACTGGCCGCACTCCGGTGCGGGCGGCGAAGTTGAGCATCTGCAAAGTTTCGTTGCGCGACGCCACCAGACCGCCGGAGATCGTCTTCTCCGAGAACACCAGCGACATGGGGCTGATCTGCATGGCCGTCTCCGGTACGCCGACCACGATGAGCGTCCCCTGCGGTTTCAACGCGGCCAGGTAGTCATCCCAGGGGATGGCACCGGTGACCGTACTCACGATGAAGTCGAATGTGTTGACCGCGGCGGCTAATTCGTCAGTGCCGCGCGACGTGATGAAGTGATGGGCACCCAGTTCGACGGCCTGTTCGCGCTTGTCAGGTGAGGTCGAGATCGCGGTGACCTCGCACCCCCAGGCCCGGGCGAACTGGATCGCCAGATGTCCCAGTCCCCCGATACCGACGATGGCGATGTGATCGGTGGGTTTGATGTTGTGCCGGATGAACGGCGCAAAGGCCGTCACGCCTGCACAGAGCAGCGGGCCGGCGTGCGCCAGGTCGATGGCGTCGGGAAGCGGGTAGGCGAAGCGCCAGTCGCCGGCCCGCACGGACGACGCGAAGCCCCCGCGGTCGCCGCGGAAGGCGATGCTGTCCCTGTTGAAGCAGAGCTGCTGCCGCCCGGTCAAGCAGTACTCACAGTTCATGCACGAACCGGCGACGCCGCCGACGGCCACGCGTTGGCCCACTTGCAGGAGTTCGGTGTCGACCAGCGACCCCACCGCAGTCACAATGCCTGCGACCTCGTGGCCGGCCACCGCCGGGGTCTGTCCGCCCCAGTCGTTGTCGATCACCGTCAGATCGGTATGACAGATCCCGCAGTGGGTCACGTCGACGTCGACTTCGAGCGGTCCGAGTTCGTCGGGTTCGTACGAGTACGGCGTGAGTTCAGCGCCAGGAGTGGTGGCGGCAAACGCATTGACGATCAAGCGATTTCCTTTCATGGGGTGGTCAGCTCCAGGTGCTGTCCGGTCGCGGAGTAGTGCGGGCGCAGGGCGCCGGCGAGGATGCGGTCCACTGTGCGGTCGGGCAGGATCTGCACCAGGCGCATCAGTGTCGCTTCGCGACCGACGGTGTAGCGCGTGCGCGGCCTGCGCGCCATGACGGCCTTGGTGATCACCTTGGCTGCGGCCTCAGCGGGCAGTCCCGATCTGGTGGACGACGTGGCCTGTGTGTTGACCGCGTGCACCAGTGCGCCGTAGCGCCGACGCTGATCGGGGGTCATCTGTGAGAGCGACTCGTCGGCGGTGGCGATGGCCCTGTCCAGCATTTCGGTTCGGATCGCGCCCGGTTCGATCACCACCACGTCGACACCGGCCGGGGCGAGTTCGCGTCGCAACGAGTCACTCACCGCTTCGAGGGCGAATTTTGTCGCCGCGTACGGACCATAGGCGGCCATCGCGACCTTGCCGCCCACGGAGCTGATGTTGACCACGCGGCCCTTGCTGCGGATCAGGGCCGGCAGCAGTGCCTGGGTGACTGCGACGTGTCCAAAAAGGTTGACCTCGAACATGTGTCGCCACTCGTCGAGCGCAAAGGCCTCGACGGGCACGTTGGCCTGGATGGCGGCGTTGTTCACCAGCGCCCGCAGCGTCCGGCCATATGGGTCGTTGTGCACCCGGTCCGCCAGCGCCCCGACGTGATCCGAATTCGTGACATCGATGATCACCGGCTCTATTCCGGGCTGCCGGATCGCCTCGGCGTCCCGGTCGCGCCGAACACCCGCCAGGACATGGAACCCACGCCGGGCCAGCTCACGTGCCGCGGCCGCGCCGATCCCCGTGGAGGTGCCGGTGATGATCACAAGCTCCTGATTTTCAGGTGACACTGTCATCTGACTCAAGCTACACCGTCAGATGACAGTGTCAACATAGAATGTGTGACCATGACCCGCGCCGAATCGGCCGCCGCCACCCGCCGCGCCTTGCTCGACGATGCCGCCGAACTGCTCGACACCGGCGGTCCCGATGCAGTGACGCTGCGTGAGGTGGGCGCCCGTGCCGGTGTGAGCCGCGGTGCGCCCTACCGTCACTTCGAGAACAAGGACAGCTTGCTGATCGCCGTCGCGGCCGAGGGCTGGGTGCGTCTCGGTGATCAGATGCTGGCGCTGCGCGCGGATTCGCGGCAGCAACCCCTCGACAAGCTCCGCGCAGCGCTGATCAGCATCCTCGACGTCAGCCGGCAGCAGCCATACCTGTACCAACTGATGTTCAACACACCGGAAGGCGACACCACCGCAGTGGTGCAGGCTGCGCAACGCCTGTGCGACGGTTTCGTCGCCATCGTCGCCGGACTCGTGGGCGAAGAGAACTCCGAGAGCTACGGGGCCACACTCCTGACCGCCGCACACGGCGCCGCCGGCCTGGAATCCAGCGGTCTGCTCGATACCGACAAATGGACGACCACCGCCGAGGACCTCATCGAAAACTTCCTCGGCATAGTGGTTCCGCACTGAAACCGTCCGCCTATCGTGGGGGACATGTCGGTGGCACAACGCGAACGCGACGGTCTGGTCGAGCTCATGCGCACGGTGGGACCGGATGCCGCCACCCTCTGCGAGGGCTGGACCACTCACGACCTGGCAGCGCACCTCGTGGTGCGCGAACGCCGCCCGGATGCGATGCCCGGCATCTTGTTCGGGCCGCTGGCGCCCTACACCGCTCGGGTACAGAACCGGCTGGCCACCTCGACGACGTGGGAGCACCTCGTGGACCTGCTGGCGTCGGGTCCGCCGGCGCTTTCCCCGTTCAAGGTGCTGGACCCGCTGGCGAGCATTCACGAGATGTTCGTCCACCATGAAGATGTCCGCCGTGCGCAGACCGGCTGGGCGCCAAGACAACTCGATGCGAGCACGTCAGCGGCGCTGAGGCGGCGCGTCCCACTCGTGAGCCGGGTCGGGATGTCGAAGGCGATGGCCGCGGTCCCCGCTCGCCTGACGCTGCGCACTCCCGACGGTCAGTCCGTGGTGGCGGTCGGCAACGGCTCACCAGTCACAGCCACGGGAGAGCCCTCGGAACTCCTGCTGTTTGCGTTCGGCCGCAACGCCGTCCAGTTGGATTTCGCCGGCGATGACGACGTGGTGGCCGCAGTCCAGGCGACCAAGCGCGGCCTATGAGACGTCAGGTTGCGATTGGCGGCGCCGCCGCGCGGCCGACACGATCAACCACACCGCGGAGACCAAGAAATAGAAGGCGCCGAATGCGGCATACGGAGCAATGTCGGCTACGGTGGGCGTTTCGGCGGCGCCGGCTTGTCGCAGGAACATCGCGCCCGCGGCCGTCGACTGCGCACCACTGACGACCATCACCCATTGGGCCCCAGCGCTTTTCCAGCGACGAACAGCGGTCGCCAGTTGCAGCAGGCCGGACAACGCCGCCCACACCCCGAACACGCCCAGTACCGCGTTCAGGCTCGTGGCGAGCCCGACGGCCACCGCCACCGTGGTCAGGCTGCTGACAGCGGCATTGAACGCTTGCGTCGGATTGCGCCGCAGACCGCCGTTCTGCCGTGCATCGGCCACGTTCGCCACCGCATCCCATGCCGGATAGATCATCAGCAGTGCCCCTGCGGCGAACGGCGACTTGGTTCCTACAGTCAACGCGGCGACGACCCACGCGACAGAAACCGCCCCTCGCACAAGGTAATAGGACCGTAGCCAACGGTCGATGTCCGTCGACTCACGGTGGTCGAGCATACGGTCTGACATGTTCTCTCCTTGATTGAGGGCACGACGGGATCCCCCCGCCTGGTGGGGCGAGTTCGGCGTCGCGGATTCAATGATTCGACCACCCTCGCCAGCTTGTAGTCGATTGACTACAAGGTACTGTAGTCGGATGACTACAGCAAGTGGCGGCCCCACCGACGCGGGAGCACGGCTCCGGCCTGTCGTCTTGACCCATGCCGCTGACCTGTTCGCCGAACGTGGGCCGGCAGCGACATCACTGCGTGACATCGCCGACCGGTCAGGAGTCAACGCCGGGCTGATCTTTCGTCATATCGGCAACAAGGAGGCCGTAGTGGCAGCGGTTCTGGACTACCTGGCCCAAGACCTGGTGAGCGCACGAGA
Organism: Mycobacterium sp.; assembly: GCA_040512325.1. Lineage (GTDB taxonomy): Bacteria > Actinomycetota > Actinomycetes > Mycobacteriales > Mycobacteriaceae > Mycobacterium. The sequence goes on from JBEVFK010000201.1 coordinate 10,966, forward strand.
CGCAGGTACCTCGCGCGATGTCATCGAAGCCCGCGCTGAACGCAGTTGGAAGGTCATCGCTCGCGCGCTGCTGGACGGATTCGACGTCGGGCGGCTCCAGCACCGGTTTCCCAATATCGAACAGCTCATCGCGGCCGGCCGTGACGAACACGGCGACGAGTACGCAGCACGTCTGGCCACCGCTGACGCGCTGGCCCTGCAGCTGGGTTGGCGGCTGTTCGGGCCGTTTCTCAAAGTGGCGACCGGCCTCGACGATGCCACGCCGCGAGACGTCAGCCAAGCCCCGACGAACTCCATCACGAGCCAACTCGGCGATCCCCGAGGGCTGGGGGCGCGTTAGGCCGCCACGATGGGTGGTTGCGCCTGCGCCCCGCCCTCGAGAGTGGGCAATTTGATGGACATCCCCTCGACCGTCACCGAGCCCCAACTGTAGAAGTTGAGGAACTTCGCCGAGGACGTCACGATCTGCACCGTCGCCGACTGGCCCGGTTTCAGCGTGTGTGCCACGCGTTCCAAGGAGTACGTCACGGTGTGACTTTCCCCGTCGAGCACCACCGGAATCGGGGTGGCCTGGTTACCGAGCACCAATCCTGTTTCATCGTCCACGATCTGGGCGTACACGTGCTTGGCCGAACCGGTTCCCGAGTAGGTCAGCGTCAGCTCGGGGGCACCCACGATGTGCCGGACCGACTTGGCTGCCGGTACGTCGAGATCGACCGCGTTGGTCGCAGCTGCCGCGGAGGGCAGGCCCAGCAGCGCCTCAACGAGTCCCTGCGTGAAGATCAACGGATCGGGTCCTGAACCGCCGATGAGGGGAATGAAGGGAACTGTCTTGCCCGGTGCGGATCCCACCACGGTGGGAGTCGTATCCTGCTGCAGCGGATAGCTTTCCAAGTTGTGCCAGTCGCCGTTCTGGTCCACCCATTCGAATTGCGGCCCCACATCCGTGGATGTGTTGCCCTTGACATAGCGGTCCAACCAGTCGAGCGTGCTGTCGAGGACCACTTCACCCTTCGGGTCATCACTCAGGCAGGCTCCGTGACCGCCGCAGTACCAGATCACCTTCGTCGTGGTGCCCGCGTCGATCAGTTTCCCGGCGACGGTGTGGGCCTGGTCAAGGGTGAAGAGCGTGTCCACCGTGCCCTGGATCAGCAGCGTGGGTGCGGTGATGTTCTGAATCTGATCCTGGTAACCCAATCCGTTCACCAGGTCGATGTCGGACTGCTGCGCGATGCCGAACAGCACACCCATGACAGCCACCGGCAGGATCCGCGGGTGCTCCCGGGCGAGCGTCAGGACGAGCACCGACGGCAGGATGGTCCCCCAGCCGCTGTTGACCGCGCCGCGCGGGAACAACACGTCGACGAGGTTGTCCCACGCGATCGTCGGGACCAGCGCATCGATGCGATGATCGATTGCGGCCGTGGCCAATTGGATTCCGCCACCGTAGGACGCGCCCACCATTCCGATTCGCGGGTCATTGGTGTCGTCGAGTTGTACCTCGGATTGCGAGGCCACCCACGTGATGATGGCCGATACGTCGCGGCCCTCCAGGGCCGGAGAGTTCAGGTGCATCACACCGCCGGAACGCCACTCACCGCGCGGATCCCAGGTCACCACGTTGTAGCCGGCATCGCGGAGCGCGCCGACACCGATCACATCGTTGGGCAGCAGGCCGTCCCGCTGCAGGTCCAGCGTCGTGGCCCCCGGCAGCCCCAGGCCGGGTCCGCTCAACACCGTCGGCGCGTCCTGGCCCGCCTCCAGACCGCTCGCCGGCATGAAGTGGGCGAAGATCGAGGTGCCGTCGAACGACGTCACCCGCACGGTGCGCGGCCGCGGAGCCCCCGGCGGGGCGTCATGGTCTATCGGCCAGCCGATCACCGGGTGGAGGAACTCGCCGACGAACGGGATGGCGTGAATCAGCCGCACCACCGGGGTCACCACGAGCTCGCCGACAACCGGGATGGTTTGCAGCCATTGCAAAGGGGCGATGACTTCGGTGACCGTCACATCGGTCGGAATCGGATAAGTCGTGTCGGCCACGCTCGTGGTCGGCTGGGCTGCAGTACCAGGGTCGGGCGCCTGCGCCGCTTCGCGGGCACCGCCGACCAGTGACATGACCACCGGCGTCAGAGACGGGCCGGCCGGCTCGTCGAGTGCCGTCGCCTGGTGGCGCTTCGTGGTGGCGGCGAGTTCGGTGGCCGCAACACTTGCGGGCTCGTCGGCGGCCTGCGCCTCTTCGACCTTCGTGGGCTCGTCAGCGGCCCCGCCAGGCTGGTCATCGGGAGCATCCTCCGCGGGCAGCTCCGGTTCGGCGGCAGATTGCTCGGGCTCGAGAGGTGCCGCCTGCTCGGTTTTCTTGGTCCTCTTGGAAGATGTCCGCGGGGCTGTCTCGTCATCGTCGCGTTTCGCGGAGCCGTCTCCGGAGACTCTGCTGTCCGCATCCGGATGATCGGCGGTACTTGCCGACTCACGCTTGGAGGGCGCCGTTTCGCGGGTGGGCGTGGACGCCGACGAACTCGGTGGGCCGTTCGATGACGCTCCGGCCGCCGCACCGTCGTCTGCCTCGGCGGTGGCAGCCCCCACCAGAACCGCGGCGCCGATACCGAGCGCGACCGCCAACCCACCGACACGACCTACAGATGTCCCCGCACCCATGACATATTGATTACCGCGCGTAACGATCGTGCGGGTTCGCTTTGACCAAATTTCTTACTTTTGAGTCAGTTGCGAGGTGACGCGGCGGCGCTCGCGCGCCTTCCGCGAAGCTGCCCCACGCACTGTCCCTGATCGTCGAATCTTCGATTCTCCAAACCGAATCCGGTGCGGCACCGGCCAACAGACGAAGACCCGGTGGGGCGAATCGTTCGTGCGGAACCCGTCGAGGAAGTCCTTGCCACCCGGAATCATCTGCCCAGAGGCGGCTCAGATTCTGCACGACGCAATCTGTTGACACTTTCTGCCAAGGGCACCAAGGTGGCTGGACGGAGCACCCGCGTGATTCGCACCGTTGCCCGACATGCAAAGTGGAGGACGCGTGAACCGATATCTCAAGGGCGTCGATCCCGCCGTGCTCTGGGGCTCGGCCGTGGCCATCGTGTTCTTCGTCGGCTGGGGCCTGATCGCGCCCGAGAGCCTCGGCGCGGTGATGACGACGACGCTCAACTGGATCGTCGGCAACTTCAGCTGGGCCTTCGTCTCGCTGGCCACCGGCGTCCTGCTGGTGTGTGTCGTGTTGGTGGTCGGCAAGTGGGGCAAGATCCGGCTCGGCCCCGACGATTCCCGTCCGCAGTTCAGCACCTTCTCCTGGGTGTCGATGATGTTCGCCGCAGGACTGGGCGCGGGTTTGCTGTTCTTCGGTGTCGCCGAACCGGTCACGCACTGGACCGCACCCCCGCACGGACTGGCCACGCCGGAAAGCGAGGAGGCTGCCCTCGTCGCCTTGCGCTACACCTACTTCCACTGGGGCTTCAACGGTTGGGCGATGTACGCCGTAATGGGCGGAGCGATGGCCTATTTCGCGTATCGGAAGAACATGCCGATCCTGGTGAGCTCGACGCTGTCACCGTTCCTCGGCCGCAACGCACCGTCGCGGCCGCTGGGCCGCCTCGTCGACGGTCTGGCCATCGTGGCCACGCTGTTCGGCACCGCAACCGCGCTCGGGCTCAACGGCCTCCAGCTCAACAGTGGCCTCGAGTACCTGTTCGGGGTGCCGAAGTCGAATGCGGTGGCCGTGGTGATCATCGTCGCAGTGACCGCGATGTTCATCATCTCGGCCACCTCGGGGGTGGAGAAGGGCATCACGTTCCTGGCCAACCTGGGCTCGGTCGCCACCATCGTGCTGTTCTTGTTCTTCCTGTTCCTCGGCGGCAGCACTGTTCTGGTGGTGTCCAACGGCATCGAATCGATCGGCAACTACATCATCGAGGTGTTGCCGATGTCACTGCAGATGGGTGTCGGGGACGAGGCCTGGATGGCGAGCTGGACGATCTTCTACTGGGCGTGGTGGATCTCCTGGGGCCCGTTCGTGGGGATGTTCGTGGCCCGCATCTCCCGCGGCCGCACCATTCGCGAGTTCATCCTCGGGGTGGCGGTTGCGCCCACCGGGTTCGGGTTCGTGTGGTTCGCGATCGTCGGCGGCACCGGCATCGAACTGCAGCGCACCGGAGCGGCCGATATCGTCGGCTCGCTGTCGACCCCGGAGTTGGTGCTGTTCACCGCGCTCGACGCGCTGCCACTGGCAGGTGTGGTGTCTTTCCTGTGCGTGCTGCTGATCGCACTGTTCTTCATCAGCGGCGCTGATGCCGCAGCAGTGGTGATGGCGACGATGGCCAGCAAGGGCTCGATCACGCCGTCCAAAGTGGTGACAGTGATTTTCGGTGTGCTGATGGGCGGCATCGCCTGCGCGATGCTCCTGGTCGGCGGCCTGTCCGCACTGCAGCAGGCGGCCATCCTCGGTGCTGTGCCGTTCACCTTCGTCCTGATCGCCGTGACCTGGGCGTGGTTCAAAGCACTACGCGAGGAGGACGGCACTGCGGTGTTGGAGGTCGATTTCCTCGACAGCCCCGACGAACCGGCCGTGCCGGTCCGGATAGAGGGCTCACCGTGAGGCCAGAGCGCCTGATGGCGGTGTTCGCCGGGCTGCTGTTGATGGTGGTGCTCGCCGGGTGTGGGGCCAACGACGAGAAGGACGCATCGCAACAACCGCAGGGTGCGGCGCTGCGGGTCACTCTGGGCACGCCGGCGTTCCCCGAGGCCAGAATCCTCGGCGAACTGTGGAAGCAGGCACTGGCCGTCAACGGTTATGCCGTCGATCTGCGCAAGGGGGTGGGTCCGGCCGGCGACCTCGATACCGCCCTGCACGACGGTGAGATCGACGGTTACGTCGCCTACACCGGCACCGTCCTCTCCGTGGTCGCCGGACAGGAGGTCTCCGGGCTCGACCCGCAGGAGACCTATCAGCGGGCCAAGGACTTCTACGACTCGCAGGGCATGTTCATGAGTGCGATGACACCGTTCGAAAATGTCGATGCGCTGGCCGTCACCAAAGAGACCGCCGCCGCCGACAGGCTCGAGCAGATCGGTGACCTGCGCAGGCTTGACAGCTTCGTGTTGGGTGCCCGGCCCGAGTTCGAAGACCTCGAGCTCGGTCTCCGGGGTCTGCAACAGGTGTATGGGCTGACGGGCGCCACGTTCCGCCCGGTCCCTGTGGGCGAGCAGTACACCGCGCTCGACACCGGTGCGGCCGATGTCGTGGACGCGTTCACCACGGACCCGCAGCTCCAAGGCGGCGACTACGTACTGCTGCAGGATCCTGAACTCCTGTTCGGGTCCCAGAACGTCACCATGGTGGTGTCGAAGGACAAGCTCAAACGGATCGATGCCGAGCACTTTCTCTCGGTGGTCGATGCCGTCAACGCCAAACTCACCACCTCCGCGATTGTGGATTTGAACGCTGGAGTGACCGCGGGGCGCGAAGATTCAGAGGTCGCCCGCGACTTCCTGCGCAGCGTCAATCTTTCGACCCCACTGCGTCAATGAGTCCGTCAGGAGAAGCCCATGCCCGGTTCGCGACCCAACGTCTTCGAGGGTGTCACCGACTATTTCACCGAGCTCACCCGATTGCGTACTCTCGGGATCCACGGCGGATCAGAAGCCGAGCGCACCCATGCCTCGGCGTGGGTTCCGGTCACAGATATCTTCGCGAAAGGCGATGACCTGGTGATCCGCGTGGAGCTGGCCGGCGTCGACCCCGACGAAGTGGCGCTCAGCTTCAGCCGCGGCGCGCTCACGATCTCCGGCAACCGCCGCCGCGAATTACCCGAGGGCATCGAGTTCCTGACTCAGGAACGCTTTTACGGTGAGTTTCGCAGGCTGATCACTCTGCCGAAGGAGACTCGAGCCGAGCAGGTTTCCTCGGTTCTGGATCGCGGACTGCTGGAGATCACCGTGCAGGGAGCACTGGGCTCAGCGCAGGCAGCGGCCCAGCGCATCGAGGTTGTCGCCCGTTCGCAGGAGGCCACTGCGCCCGCCGTGCAATCTGACGAGTAGTTGGGCGACAATCGATCAGCTTTCGCCGGCCGCTGACTAAGATCGGGGATCTCACTCTCGAACTTGTTTTCACCCTGGCATGTGGGAGAAACGATGATGACGCGATTGGCGAGTGTCGCGGTAGCCGTGACGATGTTGTTCGGCATGTCCCAGGCAAGCGCCCATGCCGAGATCGATTATGGAGCGGGTTCCGGCGCGCGGGTCGCCGCGTTACCCGGGGCGTTCAGTTCGCCACAGGCGACGATGCGACAACTGCAAGGAAGGCCGTGTGCCCCGCCCAACGTCTGTGAGCCGGTGACTTTTGCGAACTACGGCTCGTTCCTCGGCGGAAACATGGGTCTGCTCAGCCTCAACGACGGCGTCGCGAAACTCGATCACTGGATTCGCACCACTCCGGGTCGAAAGATCGCCTTCGGCGCTTCGCTGGGCGCCTCGGTCGTCTACAAATGGCTGCGCCTGTATTCCGCCGATGCGACTGCCCCACCACCGAGCGAATTGAGCTTCATCACCGATGGTGCCCCCGAACGCCGCGGCACGGGCTATGTCTACTCCGACCCCAAGGGGATGTATGACTATCGCAAGCAGGAGGGCTTCGGAATACCGGCCGGCACTCCCTACCGCGTCGTCGACGTGTGCCGCAAATGGGACGGCTGGTGCTACTGGATTCCCGGGGACCAACGCTCCGAGAACGGAATGAACCAACTGCACATCGACTACAGCCAAATAGACGTCAACGACCCGGCGAACGAGGTCGTCGTCGAGGGCAACGTGACCTATGTGCTGGTTCCGACACCGGGGTGGGGCTGACGCAACGAGGGCGCCCGCGGTGCGGGCGCCCTCAGGTCACGACCAGCTGTCAGTTGCGCACGGAAGTGTCTACGTGCGGCACCTTCACTTGCGGATAAAGCTGTCCCAGCCAGGGGTTATTGCGGTCATTGCCGTAGCCGAAGCCATACCCGGAGTCACGGTCACGTCCGCTGAAGCCGAACCCGGGGTCGTCGCTGTCGGCCTGCGCCGGTCCGGCAAAACCAATGACGGCTGCGGTCAACGCGCCGGCAGCAATGCCTACCAATCCGATCTTTTTCATCGAGCTCGCCTCTTCCCTACATTTCAGCTCCGTCGACGGGCGGAACTTCTCCTACTAACAGGGGAGACCGTGGATTGATTCCACGCTCAGGTGATCAGGGTTCGCAACATCGGCGATCCCGGGCCGGGCGAGCTGTTCCAAGGCGGCGGGGCACCAACACGTCGGCGAGACCAGATGAACAGTGATGACTTTCGACGTCGCAACCCGTCTGTATTCAGTACCCGATCATCGGCACCCGAGGAGACTCCCATGCCCGGCTCTTACACCTTCGACGTCTTTTCCAGCCTCGACGGTTTCGGCGGCGTCAGCAGCGGCGACTGGGGTGGTTATTGGGGCAAGCAAGGCCCTGAACTGCTCGGACACCGCCTGGCGGTGTACGAGGTGCAGCAGCGGATGATATTCGGACGCAACACTTATCAGGCATTTGCGCAGATGCTGGCCTCCGGCGCCGAGGAGTCGGTGCGGGACCCCTGGGTGACCCGGATGAGGGGTCTGCCGGCGACGGTGGTGTCGACCACTCTGGATGGACCTCTTGATTGGCCGGATGCGACCCTCGTCCGCGGTGACGCCGTCGATGTCGTCGCTCGCCTCAAGGAGGAGTCCGAGGTGCCGTTGCGTTCACACGGCAGCCTGTCGATGAACCGGGCATTGATGGCCGCCGGCCTGGTGGACCGCGTTCAGGTGACGATCTTCCCCGTCATCACCGGCCAGACCGGTGATGACCCGATCTTTCAAGGTGCGGCCGACTTCGACCTCGATCTGATCGAGAGCCGGACGCTCGATGGCAATATCCAAGAGCTCACCTACCGGCCGACCTTGCATGCCTGAGTCCTGACTCAGGGTGTAGCGGGCACAACAGGCGGGACGAAATCGAATGTCATTCCGAGTAGCCACACCAACGCCAGGACCACCGGCAGGTGAAAGATGAACTGCAAGAACGTGAATCCCACCAGATCGCGGGCTCTGAGCCCCAACACTGCCAGCAACGGCAGCATGAAGAACGGATTGATCAGGTTCGGCAGTGCTTCGGCCACGTTGTAGATCTGCACCGTCCAACCCAGGTTCATCTGGACGTCCGTGGCCGACTGCATGACGTACGGGGCCTCGACCAACCATTTTCCGCCGCCGGAGGGGACGAAGATGCCCAGTACGACGGTATAGACGGCGACGACGAGCGCGAAGGCCCCGCCGCCGACGTCGGTGAACAACGCCGCCAGCTGATCTGAAACCGTCTGGCCGCCGCGACCTTCCGCCTTGGTCAGGATCGCCGCCATGGCGGCGTAGAGCGGGAACTGGACGAGAATCCCGCCGGTGGCCGGCACTGCTTTGGCGACGGATTGCAGGAACTTGCGTGGCGTCCCGTGCAGGACGAGGCCCAGTATCAGAAATACCAGTAGATACCCGTTGAGGCTGCTGACGACGGTCAGCACCGGCTTGGTGAAGAGCTGGGAAATCAACCACCCCAACGTCATCAGGCCCGCCAACACCGGCAGGATTCGGCTGTACTCGAGCCATTCACCCGGCCGCGACCGTGGCGGCACGTCTTCGCTTTGGTCGTTCAGGTCCACCTCCAGGTCCTGGGCGGTCTTGATGGCCGCACCCCGCGGCGCGGAGAAGTGAGCGATCACCACGGTCAGGGCGATGAGGATGGCGCATGTCAGGAGGGACTGCCACGTGAAGATCGTGGTGCCGAAGTCCAGTACCCCGGTGATCTTCAATAGTTCGGGAGGCAGCGAGCTGGCGGTTGCCTGGAGTTGTGCAGCCGAGGACGACATGCCCAGTGCCCACACGGCGCCCAGCCCCATGAACGCCGCGGCGCCGAGCGCGCGGTAGTCGACCCGCAGATCGGTCCGACGTGCAATAGCCCGCGCCAGCAGTCCACCGAACACCAGGCTGAGCCCCCAATTCAGGAAGGAGACCGACATGGCCAGGAAGGCAACGAAACTCACTGCACTGCGAGCTGTTTGAGGGATGGTGGCGAGGCGATCGATCAGCTTGGCCACTGGCGGGGAGGTCGCGACGATGTATCCGGTGAGCACCACCATCGCCATCTGCAGGGTGAATGCGGTCAGATCCCAGAAGCCGTCGCCGAAGGCGTTCACCACCGTCTGCGGCGAGGAGCCGTTGGCCAGTGCGGCGACCGTGACGACGAAGACCCCGGCCAAGGCGACGACATAGGCATCCGGGAACCACTTCTCCGTCCACCCGGCCAGCGACTGGGCGACCCGCGCCAACCCCTTCTCGGTACGAAAATCCTCGGTGGCAGACGTCATTCGACTGTTCCTCTTTTTCTTCCGACCGGATGCTGAGCGTTGGTCCAGCCGGTACGCCAGGTGGTGGTCACCCGCATACCGGTTGTGTCACTCAGTATCGACGCCGGCGGGCGCCGGCAAGGCAGATCTGCGCTAAGTGCGCACGAGGAGACGGGTCGGTCAGGGGGTACGCACTTCATTGGTGGGAAAATCGGGGATGGGGGTGAACACTTCGATCATCGTGATGTCGTCCAGGGCCACCGCAGAGTGCGGCACCCCACCCGGAATGCCCAGCGCCTCGCCCGGCCCCAGGGTGAGCTCCTTTCCGTCGACGACGTACTTCATCCGTCCGCTCAGGATGACGTCGATCTGCTCCATGTGGTGGACCTCCTGCTCGCTCGGATCGTCCTGATTGGGGATGCCCGTGCCCGCCGCGATCTCAACCCGCAGCACCTGGGCGATATCGGCGGTGAGCGCTTTGATGGTGATGCAAGCACCGAAGTCGCCGAGCGGTGTCGGCGCGATGTCCCGCCAGATGCGGTGCTGCGGCCGGCCTGCGCCGGGGAGCGCCGGGGTCTCTTTCCGGGCCGCTGTGGCTGGCGACCAGCCGAGGGAATTCGCCAGGGCCGCATACTCATCGAGCCGTGTCAGCGTTTCGGATTCGTCCAGTGTTTCCAGATCGAAGACTATACGTTCAGCGCCACTTTCTGGATATCCGCGCAGAGCTGCTTTGTCGACTGGGCCCACGTGGGCGGCAGTGATCGGAGTGCTGGTTCCGGTCAAGGCCCGCAGTTGGGTGGCGGCTGCGGTGAGATCGTCGCTACTGGGGCTGACGGCATACCAACCGCCACCGAATCGTGCGATGCGTGGGAATGCCGCGGGTCCGCCGCCGAAATAGAGGGGCGGGTGCGGGCGTTGCACCGGTTTCGGCCAGGCATAGAGCGGATCTAGATCCACGAATTCACCGTGATACTCAGCGATTTCGCGGGTCCAGATCGTTTGCATCGTCTCAAGGAGTTCGTCGGCGAGTCGGCCCCGGGTCTTGGGATCGGTGCCGTGATTCTCCATCTCCTCCCGGTTCCAGCCGATGCCGACTCCGAAGAGGAAGCGTCCGTTGGACAATTGGTCGAGCGTCGCGACCTCTTTGGCGGTGATGATGGGATCACGTTGTGCAATAAGGGCTACACCGGTGCCGAGCAACAGTGTTTCTGTGACAGCGCCTGCGGCGGTCAGCGCCAGGAAGGGATCAAACAGTCGGTAGTACTTGTCGGGCAACTCGCCCCCAGTCGGGTAGGGGGTGCGTCGCGACGCTGGGATGTGGGTGTGCTCGGTGACGAAGAGCGAGTCGAATCCCCGCTCTTCGAGCGCTCTGGCGAGAGCAGCGGGTCCGATTCCCTGGCCCGTGAAGAAGGTAGCAACGCCGAATTTCATTGTGCCTCCGCTAGATTGAAGCAACCACACCGCGTGTCAGGCGGCAGCTTGGCCGCCGTCGACCATCAGATCCGAACCGGTGAGGAACGACGACTCGTTCGAGGCGAGGAACAACGCTGCTGCGGCTATCTCTTTGGCATTGCCGACACGCCCCATCGGTATCGCAATCGTGGTGGCGGCCTCGTCGCTGGGGACCTGCGCCGCGAATCCGGCCAAGCCGGGTGTGTCGACCGGGCCCGTGATGTCCTCTCGGTTGCCGATATCAGACGAGTCAACACGGATGCCGACAACCGCAGAAGGGCGAGTTCTCCTAGGAGTGTTGCACCCCGGAACAACGCCGTCCGAGCCAGATCCGAAATAAATATGCTGTGCACTTGTGGTTTTCATAGAAGTCCCGGCGACCGGGGCGCGGCGATGTCCACCATCTGGTCCGCCACCACATGACATATGTAACTATTTTAGTTACAGTGTGAATGCCGCCAGCAGGCGGCCCCAGTGCTTGGGACGGAGCACTGGCCGCCCATACGACTGTCGCTGACGTCCTGCGCGACTCCTTGGCTGAGACACATGCCCGCAGCAGATCGGAGCTTCCAGGTGCCCAGCAGTGCGGTACTACCCCCGGTGAATCAACTAGGAGGTTTCCTGCGTGCACAACGCGCCCGGGTGACCCCGCAGGAGGCGGGACTGCCGGCGGTATCGGGCCGACGGGTCGCAGGCCTGCGGCGCGAGGAGGTCGCCGTGCTCTCGGGTGTGAGCGCCGACTACTACGCTCGCCTCGAGCAGGGCCGCGAACGCACCCCGTCGGCACAGGTGGTTGATGCGATCAGCCAGGCTTTGCGCCTCACAACCGACGCCCGTGAGCACGCCTTTCGCCTGGCGAAACTGTCCCCCCACTCCGCCCGCACCGGCGATGTGGTGAGCCAGGAGCTGCTCCAGACGATGCATGCCTTTCCGCAGGCCATCGCCTATGTCACCAACCCGGCGCTGCGCATTCTTGCCGCCAATCCTGCCGCCGCGGCGTTCATCGCCCCCATGCGTCGCCGGGAGTCCCACGTCCTGGCCGCAATCTTCCTCGACCCGGTGGCCCGCACGTTTTACGTCAACTGGGACGAGGTGAGCAGGGCCTATGTCAGTGCGCTGCGACTGGCCGAGGGCTTCGTTCCCCGCCATCGCGAGGTCACCGAGCTGGTGGAACGCTTGTACGGCGAGAGCCAGGCATTCCGCGAGTTATGGGATGACCAGACCGTCGAAGGCCTGACTGCGACGCAGAGGACGATTCGTCACCCAGAGGTTGGCCTGCTGCAGCTGAGCTACCAGACCTTCGACGTTCGCAACGTCCCCGGCCAGCAGCTGACGGTGGCGACTGCCAAACCCG
>JBEVFK010000202.1:0-11931 GCA_040512325.1 Mycobacterium sp.
TACCTGACGCCCGGGCCCGTCGTTCCCGATGCGGCCCGGCTCCATGCGCTCCGCGCGCCGGCCGACCGCAGGGCTTGGTGGCTGGCGCGCATCCGCGCCTGCCATGCCGCCCTGCTCGCCTCCGCGCCTGCCACGCCGTCCTGCTCACCTCTTGACTGACCAGGGCACCCGGTTGGCTGCAAGCCGTCAGGTTTTCATGACGCTTCCCGATCGACGGTCTGTCCCCAGGCAGCGCCGCAAACTCACCCTTGACGCATAACTTGCCACTGTCTAGATTGAATCTTGACGGCGACAAGATGGGAGCGCAGCGATGACCACCTCGATGACGAACCTGCGGATCGGCGACGCCGACCGCGAACGCACGGCAGCCCAGCTCGGCCTGGCCCTCAGTCAGGGATATCTGCAGTTTCCCGAATACGAGGCCCGGATGACCCAGGCTTTTGCGGTCACCACGGCCGCCGAGTTGGCGGCCGTGATCGGCGACCTGCCGCTCGAGGTGCGACGGCACGACCCACAACGCCTGGCTGCCCAGGCCAGAGCCGCGAAGCTGAGCGTGCGCATCCACATCGCCGCGTATCTGGCGATGGTGGTCATCGTCCTCACGGTGTGGGCGGCCACGGCGATTTTCGCCGGCGCCACCTATTTCTGGCCCATCTGGCCGATCCTGGGTGCCGGCATCGGCCTGATCTTCCACGCGACGCCGGTGGGGATCGCGCTCAAGCGCGCCATGCCCTAGACGCGCTGTGCGCCGGCGGTCCACGATGACAACCATGACCCAGCTCGCCATCGTCCTCTACCCGGGGTTCACAGCCCTGGACTTCATCGGGCCCTACGAGGTACTGCGCAACCTGCCCGACGTCGACGTGCGCTTCGTGTGGCACGAGACCGGCCCCGTCGCCGCCGACTCCGGGGTGCTGATGGTCGGGGCTACCCACACCTTCGACGAGACGCCCACCCCCGACGTACTGCTGATCCCCGGCGGGATGTCCACCGTCGAACACGCCCGCGACCAGAAGCTGCTGGCGTGGGTGCAGCAGGCACACACGACGACGACGTGGACCACCTCGGTGTGCAGTGGATCGCTGATCCTGGCAGCCGCCGGGGTGCTCGAGGGCAAACGGGCCACGTCGCACTGGGCCGCGCTACCGGTGCTCAAGACCTTCGGAGTGACGGCCGTCAGCGACGAACGCATCGTGCATGAGGGCAAGATCCTGACGGCCGCGGGTGTCTCGGCCGGTATCGATCTGGGGCTGTGGCTGGCCGCCCGGCTCACCGACGACGCGCACGCCAAGACCGTGCAGCTGGTCATCGAGTACGACCCGCAGCCGCCGTTCGATTCCGGTCACTTCTCGAAGGCCTCGACGGCCACCAGGGCCTCGGCCACGGCGCTGCTCGGTAAGGACATGATCAAGCCGGCGGCCCTCAAAGCCAGCACCTTGCTGCTGTGGGAGCAGGCCATCAAGCGATTGCGGGCTCAGCGCACGAAGACCGTCTCGGCCAGCATGCGGCGCCCCCACCGCTGATAGGCGTCGAGGTCCCACCCGGCAGCGGTCAGCCGCAGGTAGGTCTCCACGCTCCCGATGGCAGCGGAACCGTCGACCAGTTCATGAACCGGGACGTCGCTGCGAATCCAGCCGCGGTCGCGGTAGGCCTCAAAAATCCGGTGCCACTGCAGGGTCACGCCGGCGATGAGGTCGCGGCGGTAGCGGTCGAGCTCGGGATCGGCATTGGCGGCGCTGATGAGCGCTTCAGCCAGCGGTGCGGTCTTGATGTGTGCCTCGCTGTGGGTCGCGACCAGCAGTCTGATCGCCTCGGCGGGGTCTCCCGCAGCCAGGAGTCGGCGCCCGACGTCGAGATTGCGGATGTCCTCTTCATCCGCGACGCCGACAGCTGTCAGTTCGATCGCGGCGATCAGCAGGGCCGCCTTGGGGCCGTGACCCTGCACGGTTTCGGCGGAAACACCCGCCGCCGTCGCGATCCTGGCCAGCGTCGTACTCGCATAACCGTCTGCCGCAAACAGCTCGGCTGCGGCTTCCACCACTCGCCTGCGGGTGGCCGCTGCCTGCTGTTGACGCAGGTCGGATCGATAATTTCGCGGCTGAGATATTGACTTGGGTGGCACGGTAATCAATACTACAAGACAGTAGTCAGGGGGCTGCCATGTCATCGATCCTCATCGCCTGCGTGCCCGCACACGGACATGTGATGCCGCTGCTGGCCGCCGCCGCAGGCTTTGTCAGACGTGGTGATGACGTCCGGTTCCTCACGGGTGCCCGCTTCGCGGACAGGATCGCCGCGGCGGGCGCCACCCCCCTGCCGCTCCCCGCTGAGGCCGACTACGACGAATCGTTGTTCGACAGCTTTCCCGAGCGGGCGAAGCTGAAGGGCACCAAGGCCGTCGCCTTCGACGTCGAGCAGGTCTTTGCGCGTCCGGCGAAAGCGCAGTACCTCGCCATTGTCGAGGCGATGGCCGCCAAGTCTGTGGACGTCGTCATCTCCGACCCGGTCTTTCTCGGCGCCGCGTTCCTCCTGGCCCACCCGCGGCCTGCGCGTCCGGCCGTGGTCATGTGCGGGGTGATTCCGCTGTGCGTCGAAAGCCGCGACATCGCGCCGTTCGGCATGGGGCTGCCGCCGGCCCGATTCCTCAACCGCCCCCGCAATATCGTGTTGACCGCGCTCAGTCGACGGGTCCTGCGGCAGCCTTACCGCACCATCAACGATCTGCATCGGGAGATCCACGGCATCGACATGCCGGGCACCCTCACGACCTGGCCGCGTCGCGCAGACGCGCTCGTCCAGCTCAGCGTGCCGTCGTTCGAGTATCCGTTGACAGACGCACCTCCGGGGCTGCACTTTGTCGGCCCGTTGGCGGGGGTCACGCACGCCCCGTTGCCGGCCTGGTGGTCCGATCTCGACGGCACGCGGCCCGTTGTCCACGTCACTCAGGGCACGGTCGCCAACATCGACTACGCGCAGGCCATCGCGCCGACACTGCAGGCCATGGCCGACGAGGACGTGCTGGTGGTGGTCTCGACCGGAAACCGCCCGCTCGAGACGCTGCCCCCACTGCCGGCCAACGCCCGCGCGGCGACCTATCTGCCGTATGACGAATTGCTGCCCCGCGTCGGGGTTTACGTCACCAACGGCGGCTACGGAGGAGTCCAATACGCGCTGCGTTACGGAGTGCCGATCGTGGCCACCGGCGGCAAGGAAGACAAGCCCGAGGTCGGTGCCCGGGTGGCATGGTCCGGCGTGGGCCGGCGGATCCGAAGTGAACGCCCGAGTCCCCAGGCCTTGCGGCGCGACATCCTGGCGGTGCTCAATCAGCCGAGCTATCGGCAGGCGAGCCGTCGTGTTGCTGCCGACATGGCCGCGGCGCCGGGATTCGACGGCCTGGCCGCGGTGGTCGACACCGTGATCGCGGCCCGCACGACGGCGTGACAAGCGCGAGTCCGTACGCCCAAGTCGCTCTCTAGTAACTTGGGCGCCGTGATCAACCTGGCCTTTGACGACCGCGGCACCGGCGATCCGGTGCTGTTCATCGCCGGACGCGGCGGCGCCGGCCGCACCTGGCACCTGCACCAGGTGACGGAGTTCCGGCGCGCGGGCTATCGCGTCATCACCTTCGACAACCGGGGCGTCGGCGCCACCGAGAACGCCGAGGGCTTCACCACCGCCACCATGGTCAACGACACCGCCACGCTGATCGAAGAGTTGGTGGGCGGGCCGGTGCGCATCGTCGGGGTCTCGATGGGGTCGTTCATCGCCCAGGAGCTCATGGTCGCGCGGTCAGAACTGGTCAGCGAGGCCGTGTTGATGGCCACCCGCGGCCGCCACGACAAGACCCGGTCGTTCTTCATCGAGGCGGAGAAGGCGCGGCTGCGGGCCGGTGTCGAACTGCCCCCGGACTACGGCGCCAAAATCCGGATGCTGGAAAGCTTTTCGCCGACCACCCTCAACGATGACCGCATCGCCGGTGACTGGATCGAGATGTTCACCATGTGGCCGGAGAAGAACACCCCGGGCGCGCTGTGTCAGCTCGACGTCGCACCGTACGAGAACCGGCTGCCGGTGTACCGCGGTATCGCCAACCGGGTGCTGGTGATCGGTTTCGCCGACGACGTGGTGACGCCGCCGCATCTGGGTGCCGAGGTGGCCGACGCCATCCCCAACGCCCGGTTCCGCAAGATCCGTGACGCCGGCCACTTGGGCTTCATCGAGCAGGCTGAGGCCACAAACTCCGCGATCCTGGAGTTCTTCGGCGCCACCCCGTCGCCGCGGCGGTCACTCAACATCGTGTGACACGCTGTCAAGGTGAACCCTTCGACGGCACAGGCGCGCATCGTCGTCGACGAACTGATCCGCGGCGGCGTCAAGGACGTGGTGCTCTGTCCCGGATCACGGAACGCGCCGCTGGCCTTTGCGCTCTCCGACGCTGACCGCGACGGCCGCCTCCGCCTGCACGTCCGCATCGACGAGCGCACCGCCGGCTTCCTGGCGATCGGGCTGGCGGTCTCGGGACAGGCCCCGGTGCCGATCGCGATGACCTCGGGCACGGCGGTGGCCAACCTGGGCCCGGCGGTGGTGGAAGCCAACTACGCGCGGGTGCCGCTCATCGTGTTGAGCGCCAACCGGCCCTATGAACTCCTGGGCACCGGCGCCAATCAGACCATGGAGCAGCTGGGTTATTTCGGCACCCAGGTGCGCGCGACGGTCAGCCTCGGACTGGCCGAGGAACACTCTGAAAGACTTGAATCCTCTGCCGCGCAATGGCGCTCGGCCACGTGCCGGGTATTGGTAGCCGCCACGGGTGCGCGCAGCGGTAATGCCGGCCCGGTGCATTTCGACATCCCGCTGCGCGAGCCGCTGGTGCCGGGCCCCGACAACGCGCCGGTGCCCGCGGGCCGGCCCGGCGGCAAGTCGTGGACGTTCACTCCGCCGGTGGCCTTCGACCAGCCGCTGGACATCGACGTCACCCCGGACACCGTGGTGATCGCCGGTCACGGCGCGGGCGCACACCCCGCGCTGGCCGAGTTGCCGACGGTCTCCGAGCCGACGGCACCCCCGGCCGCCAATCCGCTGCACCCGCTGGCATTGCCCCTATTGCGGCCCAAGCAGGTCATCATGGCCGGTCGGCCGACCCTGCACCGGCCGGTGTCGTCGCTGCTGGCCGACCCGTCGGTCGCGGTGTTCGCCCTCACCACCGGGCCACGCTGGCCGGATGTCTCCGGTAATTCGCAGGCCACCGGTACCCGGGCCATCCTGTCCGGCGCCCCGAACCCGGCCTGGCTGGCACGCTGCCGGGAAGTGAGTGCCCACGCCCTGGCCGCCGTGCGGGCCCAGCTGGCCAACCATCCGTTGACGACGGGACTGCACGTCGCGGCCGTCATCGCCGACAGCGTGCGCCCCGGTGACCAACTGGTGCTGGGTGCCTCCAACCCGGTGCGGGACGTGGCCCTGGTCGGCTTGGACCCCACCGGGGTCAAGGTGCGCTCCAACCGCGGTGTCGCCGGAATCGACGGCACCGTGTCCACGGCAGTGGGGGCCGCACTGGCCCATGACCGCACCGGCGGACGGACGCTGGCACTGATGGGCGACCTGACGTTTGTCCACGACAGCTCGGGACTGTTGATCGGGCCCACCGAACCGCTGCCGCGGCAGTTGACCATCGTGGTGTCCAACGACAACGGCGGCGGCATCTTCGAACTCCTCGAGCAGGGCGACCCGCGGTTCTCCGACGTCTCCTCGCGGGTGTTCGGCACCCCGCACGACGTCGACGTCGGCGCGCTGTGCCGGGCCTATCACATCGAGAACAGCCAGCTCGAGGTCGCCGACCTGGCCGCCGCGCTCGCCGAACCCTTCAGCGGTATGCGCGTGCTGGAGGTCAAGGCCGACCGCTCGTCGTTGCGGGGTCTGCACGCGGCGATCAAGGCGGCGCTGTAGCGGTGCGGGCACTGCAGGCCGCGACGCCGCTGAAACACCTGGAGTCGCTGAAGTCGCTGTGGCGCACCCTTCTTCACGGACCTGGCGGTCAGATTTCGCATACCAGGGCGGGGCGGTTCATCCGATGGACGCGCATCGGCGTCATGATCGTGACGGTGGTGCTGACGCTGCAATCGGTGCTCCTGATCGCCGGGGCCTGGCGCAGCGACCTGGCCATCGAATCGAACACCGGGGTGGCAGCGGCCGAGGTTCTCGACGCCGGCCCGCGGCGCTCTACCATCGAGTTCGTCACCCCCGACCGCGTCACCTACCGGCCCGAACTCGGGGTGCTCTACCCGTCCGAGCTGGAGAACGGGATGCGGATCTATGTCGAATACGACCGGGCCAACCCGGATCTGGTACGGGTGCAGGGCCGCACGGCGGCGTTGTCGATCATCCCGGCTCTGTCGGTGGCCGTGGTGACCTGGCTGGTGGCGGCCGCCGCGCTGCTCGGACTGGCGGTGCTGGAGAAGCGCCTCGCGGCCCGGCCGAACTAGCCTTTGAGGACGTTGGTCAGCCAGTCGCCGTCGCTGAGGTCGATCACTTCGTTCTGCTCGAGGTCATACACCAGCGGAGTGCCGAGGCTCTCACGTGAGACCTCTTCCAGCGCAGTGAAATTGACCTCGATGAGTTCTTGCGCGTCGACAGCGGTCTTGCGGTCGGCGATGCGCGCCACCACATCGTCGGACAGTCCGCTGTCGGCGGCGATGTCAGCGAAGTCCTGGTCGGTGAAATCGAACAACGACAGGTCCTGGTTGGCCCACAGGTCTTCGACGTAGGTCTGGAAGGTCTCGGCGCCGGTCGAGGGGTCGACGGCGAGGAACAACGTGTTGCTGGCCACCGCGGAGTAGTCGGTCAGGTACTCCTCATCGAGGAAGGTCAGCGGCCGGTAGGTCACCGCGAGCTGCCCGGACTCGATGGCCGCCTTGAGGTCGTCACCGTGCGCGGCCTGCAGGTCCGCACAGTGGGAGCACTGCGGCTCGGTGAAGATCTCCAGCTGTGCCGGGGCTTCGGGGAAACCGGCCACGATGCCGAAGCCGTCGGAGGTCAGCGCCACACCGGGCCGGCGCGGATCGGGTATCGCGACGCCGGCGATCTCGTTCGCGCAGCCGGTCAACGTCAACCCGAGGGCTGCCGTCAGCGCCAGCGCGCGCCAGAGGTGCCGCATCACCATCCCCTTTCGTATCGCAGAGACGGTACCGGTTATCTGGGGCCCAGGTCCGCGAGAGCCCTCAGGAACATCACGGCGTAGTCGGGAAACCGTGGGCCCGCGCGCCTCGACAGTGAGTCCGAGGCCACGTGCTGACCCCACCGGCCGCGGAAACCCTGCTCCCCGTCGTCATGGGGCCACCACTTCTGGGTGTCACGGTCGACGATGAAGTCGTACTTTCGCGTCCCGATGGTCACGTCGCGCGCCGATCGCCAGGCCACCGTATTGGCGCCGGCGTCGGGAACCTCGAGGCCTGCCGGGTGGATGGTGATTCCGCGTCCCGCCGCCGCGGGTGCGACGTCGGGGTCGGGCGGGGTGGCGGCAGAACCTTCGGTCCCGAACGAACCGCTGTTGAGGGCCTCGACCACGATCGCCCCCAATGACGTCAACAGCCCGCCGGGCACGAGCGCCGGCGTCAAGAGTTTGGCCACCACGGCGGCGGCGATCCAGCCGGTTTCGCGGACGTCGCCCGGAATGGCGGCCTGGGGCCCGTCCAGAGCGCCGCACTGGCTGGGCGCGAGGGGACCGGGATACGGGTCCACCGCATGCTCACCGGGATCGGTGTAAAGGCTGTGCGAGCCGTTGGCAACGTAGAAGCGGGGATGCTCCTGCGTCACCTCCGGTGCGTTGTCGGCCCATTTCTGCACTTTCAGCACGGTGCGTTCGTCGCCGTCGAAATCGTGTGGTGGGTATACGTCCGCTTCGGGCTCTGGACGTGAACCGGTGATGCCGAAGTATTCAGGGGTGAAGCTCTCCGGTGTGCCCGCGCCATCTCCGTCGAGCAGGATGGTTATCGCCTGCCAGTCGGCGGCGTGGCTGGCTACTTCGGATGCGGTGACACTTGTGCACTCGCCCGCGCCCACGGACTGTTCGTGTGCGGGGAAGAGCAGGTAATAGCACAGTAGGCGGGGATCGGTCAGCGAGTCGATGTACTTGCCGACGTCCAGGGGAAAAGCCCGTGCTGCTGCGGATTTCAGTCGATCCTTGTCGTAAACCTCTGCGTGATACCAGAATCGGCTGGCCTCCAGCTCGGGTTCCGCAAGATAGCGGTTGGCGATGGATGCCCGGTCGGAGTACCGATTGTTCGGCGACGGAACCGGGTCCGTGACGGGGTCGCCGGCAGCGTCTTTCCAGCCCCCGAACTGGAGGAACCGGCGGTCTCCCAAGGCTCCCGGACTGTCGTCGAACCGGTACTCGCCACCTTCGTTGGATGCCGCGGCCAGCTTGTCGACCGCTACCAGCTCGGTCCAGGAAGCGGTGTCGTCGTTGGGATCACCTGCGGTCCACAGAGCGGAGTGTTCGATGAAGCGCTTCGCGTCCACCGGGACGTATTTCTCCGACGGGTGCAGGAACAGCACCGGCGCGAAGCGCTGGACGAGGCGCTCGAGCGGCTCTGACGGCGGAGGTGACGGCGGCGTGACGGGTGTGGGCGCCGCGACCTCGAAAGCGATGACGGCGGCGCCTCGTGCGGCACTCCAGGTCCAGCTCATCGCCGTTAGTGCGGCCGGCCCGTCCTGGGTTTGCAGGCTGGTCCCTCGGCCGAGGAGCTGGTCGGGGTTCTCTTCGTGGATCTCGGTGAAGCCGGCACCTGGTGTCACGGTTCGGTCTGGTTCGTTGTTGAGGTCCAGCGCGATCGCCCCGACTTTGACGTTTCCGGCCGGGTTCAGCGACGTGCTCAGAGTCACCGTCACCGACGACCCATTCACGGTATCCGTAACAGGTTGCCGGATAGGTCCGTTGGTGTCTACACCGGTGTACTCGACCACCGACCACGCGCAGTAGTCCTGCTTGGCGTTGCCGAAATCGATGGTCACGGCACCCGGTCGTGGGCCACTGCCCAGCGCGCGCAAGCAGGTCAACCGGCGGGTGGTTCCCAGGGGCACCGTCGCGACCACCGTCCACGTCAGCGCTGTACCGGTCGCGGTCGGCACCGGCGCCGGCGTTCCGCCGAATGGTCCCGCGGTCGAACTGGTGACGAACAGCACCACCAGCGAATTGGCGCTCGGGGCAATCTCAGCGGTCTGATAGCTGGTGGCGTCAGCCGTGCGGCTCCCTGACGTGAGTGCATTACGTGCCATCGAAGTCCTTGCAGTCGAGTCGAATCCGGCTACGGCAGCAGTACGCCGTCCAACATGGCGGAGAATTGTGGATCGCAGTCGATCGTCAGCAGTTCGCCGATTCGGCGCACGCAGTCATCGTCGACTGCGGCCGCCACTGCGGCGTTGGTGCGGGGGTCGAAACCCATTGTGCGCAGCCAGGCGAGAAGATCGGCGAGCACGGCCGGGATCTCTGCCAGCCTGCCCTGCCGCCAGAGTTCCTGGTACCGCTGGGCCGCCGCCAGGAGCTCGGGTCGGGTGTAGGCGCCCGTGCTGAACAGGTCGTGCATCAAACTGGTGAGGGCCGAGTTGAGCAGGCCGATGGCACGCTGCGCGCATTCAGCATCCGCGCGCAGCACCTCATCGAGTCTGCGATACCACTGCGCCCAGCAATCCCGGACTGCCGGATCCATCGGCCGGTTCATGAAATCGTCGTCGATCGCGTGCGGGTTCAGCCGCCAGACTTTGACGTCATCGATGCGGCCCATCCACTGGTTGCTGCCGCCGGATTGCCCGATGCGGATAGTCCGCGGCGGAACGATCGGCGTCAGCGGATCGGTGATCCAGGGCAGGGCGACGCCGTCGAGTGTCCAGTAGCAGCTGAAGAAACCGTCGTAGACGAACGAGATGGTGCTCCACTTACCGGTCTGCAATACCGGATGCCCACCGGAACCTCCGGTGCCGCCCGATGTCACGCCGGCGAACTCGTCGGGATTGTTGTCGAAGTGTCCGCGCATGTTGCCATCGGGGGACACACCTGTCCCAAAGGTGTCCGCCCAGAACAGGGTGCCGCCGTCGGCCACATCGTGATCGCGAATGCAGACCACATCGATGCGCACGCCCAGCAGTGGCGACCAGGCGTCGGCCACCACGGGCACGTCGATCCGGCCGCCGGCGGAAAGATCCACGGCGCCGGACCCTTCGGTGGCGCCGTCGACGAGGAAACGTTCGTCAGGGATTCCGATCGCACGGCCGTGGCCACGCCGCCGTGGGGACCGGTCGACGATGACGCCCGGGGTGCCGACAAAACTGTGATGCAGAACGAGTTCCCACTGCTCGGCCATGTAGCCCCTCGTGCGGTGCAGGTGTATTCATTTGGACGCTACCGCAGGCCGCCCAGTCAGGAGGCGAATCTTCGCGTGTCGTCTGCCTGGCCGCAACCTTGTCGCAAGGCGGCGGTGTCACTCTCATCTCGTGCGCGTGGCGATCATCTCGGAGAGTTTCCTGCCGAATGTCAACGGAGTCACCAATTCGGTGCTCCGGGTGCTGGAGCATCTGCGCCGCACGGGTCACGAAGCGCTGGTCATCGCTCCCGATACCCCGCGTGGTGAGCCGGCGGCCGACAAGCTCTATGACGGCATCCGCGTGCACCGGGTGCCGTCGAAGATGTTTCCGAAGGTGACGTCATTGCCACTGGGTGTGCCGCGTCCCCGCATTGTGGGAGTGCTGCGCGGATTCGACCCGGATGTGGTGCATCTGGCGTCTCCGGCCCTGCTGGGTTATGGCGGTCTGCATGCCGCCCGCCACCTGGGTGTTCCCACGGTGGCGGTATTCCAGACCGATATCGCCGGCTTCGCCTCCAGCTACGGCATGGGTGCGGCGTCGCGGGCGGCGTGGGCGTGGACCAGGCATCTGCACAGCCGGGCCGACCGCACGTTGGCGCCGTCCACCGCGGCGATGGCCGACCTTGCCGCGCATCGTATTCCGCGGGTGCACAAGTGGGCCCGCGGCGTCGATGTCACCGGGTATGCGCCGTCGGCCCGTGATGACCGGTTGCGGCGGCTGTGGTCACCGGCCGGAAAACCGGTGGTCGGGTTCGTCGGGCGGTTGGCTCCCGAAAAGCATGTGGAACGCCTGGCCGTGCTGGCGGCGCGCGAGGATCTGCAGCTGGTGATCGTCGGTGACGGCATCGACCGGGCTAAACTCGAAAAGGTGCTGCCGTCAGCCATTTTCACCGGCGGACTGTATGGCGCCGAGCTGGCCACGGCCTACGCGTCGATGGATGTGTTCGTCCACCCCGGTGAACACGAGACGTTCTGCCAGACCGTGCAGGAAGCCATGGCCTCGGGCCTTCCGGTGATCGCGCCCAACCAGGGCGGACCGCGGGATCTGGTGGCGCCGTGGCGAACCGGGCTGCTACTGGAGGTGGCGGAGTTCGAGTCGCGGCTGTCGGAAGCCGTCGACCACCTGATCGCCGAGCGGCCGCGCTACGCCCTGGCCGCCCGTCGCAGTGTGCTCGGCCGTACCTGGCCGGCCATCTGCGACGAGCTGCTCGGGCATTACGACGCGGTGCAGGGCACCCGCCGCGCCCGGGCCGCCTGAAACCCTGTGATTTGTGGAGTTTCAGCGGCGCTCACCGCCGCTGAAACTCCACAAATCCCTAACCCTGGGCCAGTTCGGCGACGGGTTGCCATTCCTCCCAGGTCGCGAGCCGGCTCTCGTAGTCGGCCTTGGCCAATTGCAGCGGTACCTCTCCGAAAAAGACTCGCAGCGGCGGCTTTTCGGCATCAACGATCTTCAGGATGGCTTTGGCGGAGGCCACCGGGTCGCCGGGCTTGGCCACCCGCTTGCTGCGGGCCTGGTTGGCGGCCTCGTGCGCCTCGGTGTAATCCGCCAGCGGTGTCGCGTGCTTGGACGACGGCC
>JBEVFK010000203.1:0-7718 GCA_040512325.1 Mycobacterium sp.
TGGAGACCTGGATGCGGTCGACTTTGGCGCCGATCGTCGACGCACTGGGGGTCAGCGTCATGGTCGCGTTGGTCACGGGATGATCAAAATCGACCTGGAGCCACTGGCCCACGGCGGCCTGCAACGCGTTGGAGACCCAACTTGTCGCCGAGTCGGCGTCGACAGCAGCCGGGGGAGCGGAGGCGGGGGCGACGTCGGGCAGCGCGGTGGAGTCGGCTGCCGAACTGGATACCGTGAGGCGGCCGCCTTCCCACCCGCCGTACACCAGTTCCGCACTGGCGGAGGGATAGTCGCGCACCCGGTTGTGGGTGTTGCGGGGATCACCGTCGGCCAGGATGGCCGAGGAATGGTTGTCGACGCGGCCGTAGTCGGTTTCGCGGGCCACCGGGGTATCGGAGACGGTCACCACCGGCGTGGGCAGACCCGCCTGTAGGGCGTCACCGGTGAGCAGCACCGGTCCCAGAGCGGACTGCCCGAGCAGTCGTCGGCGTTCGTCGAGCCGCAGCAGTACCTCGGGCCCACCGTCGACGCGTGCCATGGTGTCGACGTCGGCGAGGTAGGGCGCTCCCGCATTCTCGGCACCGTCCACGGCGTAGATCTCCACCGGCGGGTACCGCAACCGCAGACCGCTGTCACTGATGAATCCTTCGAGCAGGCCGGGACCCACCGGTTCGCCGAACTCGGCCACCTTCCGGAAGCCGGGCGAGCCGTCCATCACGCGGTGCACCAGCACCGGCCGGGCCGACCGCGAGGCGTCGGGATCGAGATCGTTGCGCACCACGACATACGAAACACCTTGTCGGGCAAGGGTGTCGGCAAGTCCGGCGGACGGCCGGCCCGCAGCGAAGAGCCGTTGCACCGAATCGAGTGCGCGAATGGTCTGCGGCGGGGTCAGTGGAATCGAATCCCTGACCCCCCAGGGGCTCTCGCCCAAGACCTGCAACGGCTCGTCATGGCTGTTACCCCACACCTGGGTGGCGAACGGCGACCCCGGCGCCACCAGCACTCGACCCGGGGTGGGCTCTGCGGCGTTGTGCTCGGTGAGCCAGTCGGCGGCCTCCTGCCAGTACGGCGGAATGGCGTCGAATGTGCCCGGCGGCGTCAGCCGACCGGTCCACGCCAGTGACGTGGCTGCGGTGAGCGCGGCCAGCACCACGATTCCGACCGCAACCCGCTTGTCGTCCTCGGGATGGGCGAACGCCCGCAGCCACGCCGGGCGCGCGACGCTGCCGGGGAGCGGCACGCGTCCCAGCAGATGCGCCACCCCCAGCGCGATCGGCAGCCGCAGGACGGGCTCGAGTTTGTGGACGTTGCGCAGCGGCGCACCTGCGGCATCGAGGAACTGCTGTACCTCCCACGCTATCGGCGACCCCAGGCCGCCGGCATACCCGAGCCCCATCAGGACGAGGCCGACCAGCAGCATCGTCACCAGCCGGCCGCGGGCAGGCATGGTTCGCAACGCGAGCCCGGCCAGCCCCGCGGCGGCCACCAGGGTGGTGGCCAGGACGGCGACCGGTCCGGTGACCAACGACGTGCCTGCGGTCGCGTTCGGCGCCACGAACGGTGTCCACGCGGCGGTGCCGCGCAGCATCTCGATCAGCGAGGTCCACTGGGTGGTGACGCCCGAGGATTCGATGAAGTCGAGAAACGGCGGGCTGATCCGGCCCAGTGACAGCAATGCCACCGCCCACCAGGCCACCGCCAACGCACTGGCCAGCAGCCACCACGCGCTGAATCGCAGCCAGTGCCGGCTGGGACGGTGGCAGGCCCACCAGATCAGCGCGGGCAGGCAGGCAGTGAATGTGGCCACGGCATTGACCGCGCCCATCAGGGCCAGGGCTATCCCGGCCCGGGCGGCCAGCACCCGCAGGGACCGGCCGCTGTCGCCGCGCAGCGCCAGGATCACCGGCAGCAGCACCCACGGGGCGAGCATCATCGGCAGGGTTTCCGACGAGATGGAACCCAGGGTGGTCAGCACCCGTGGCGACAGCACGAAGGCGACGGCGGCCACCACGCGGGAGGTGGTGGTGCCGATGCCGAGCGCTTCGGCCACCCGCAGCAGTCCCCAGAACCCGGCGGCCAGCAGCAGCGCCCACCAGAGTCGTTGCGTCACCCAGTCCGGCACGCCCAGCACGTCACCGGCCAGGAAGAACGTGCCGTGCGGAAAGAGATAGCCGTACGCCTGGTTCTGGGCCTGGCCGAACGGCAGCTCGCTGTTCCACAGAGTCGCCGCGCGCGACAGGAACCGCAGCGGATTGGCGGTGAGGTCGAGCTTGGTATCGGGGGAGATCATCCCCGGTGACTGCGCGAAGGTCAGCGACAGTGACAGCGCTCCGACGAGCCAGAGCCAACGACGGGACAAATGCGAAACCGGCGGACCCGGGTGATCCGGCCCTCCCGGAAGGGCCGACGCCTGCGTGACGCTCAGGCTAGCCGCGGTCGCCGTACTCGACGCGGTTCAGCACCGATGACCCAGGATCGCCGGATACCAATGGCGGCTTGGTGTCTTGCTGCACCATCAGTGTCACTCCGAACACCGCGGCCGCGCCCAGCAGCAGCCCGACCACGATGCTGGCGGCGGCTGGCACCACGAACCGGGTCATGTGGGCTCCTTCAGCAGCTAGATCGGACGGCAGGGATCGCCCGCCAACCTAGCACGGGGTGACGGCCGCGCTGTTCGGTCACAGTCCGGGCGGAACGATGAGCACCGGGCGGCCGCCGTGGCGCAGCACCCGGTCCGCGACGCTGGATTGCAGCAGGGACCGCACCCCGGTGGTGCCCCGGGTGCCGGTGACCACAAGGTCGGCATCCAGGCGGTCGGCCGCATCGATGATGGTGCGCCAGACCGTGCCCGCCACCGCCACGCACAGAGGTTCGACGTGGAGGCCCGCGGCCCGGGCCAGCGTCGCGCCCTCGTCGTTGGTGCGTTGGGCATCGGCGAAGGCGATGTCGAGGTCGTCGTCACTGAAGAGGGGATCGGGTATATCCGGGGGGCCGTCGAGGTCGAACCCCACCGGGTCCGGGCCGCTGCGCATCGGTTCCCATACCGTCAACACCACAGCCCTTTCGGCGGTGAGAAACCGGCCGGCGTAATGGATGGCGCGACGCGCGTTCGGGCTGCCGTCATAGGCGATCACCAAGACCGTCATGCCCCATGATCTCCTATTCGTCCGCCGTTGACGCACCCGGTACGTGATCGGCTACCAGTTCCGGACCTGGTGGTCCCATGCGAGAGTGGGGGTATGGCTTTCCCCCGAGCACTGACCCGGACGCTTGTGTCCGTGGCGGCACTGCCCGCGTTGCTGGTGGCCTGTTCACCTGCGGCGGAAGCGCCTCAGGCGACGCCGACGGCCACATCACCGGCTGAGGTCGCGGCCCCGAACACCCCGCTGTCGAATCCCGTTCCCGCCGCGCCGGTTCCCGCCGCCTGTGGCGACGCCGCGGCGCAGATCGCGGCGATGTCGACCCGCGACAAGTTGGCACAGCTCTTGATGGTCGGCGTGAGCGGCGCGGCCGACGCCCAGGCGGTGGTGGCTGATCATCATGTCGGCGGCATCTTCATCGGCAGCTGGACCGACAAGTCGATGCTGAACGCAGGCCTGTCGAACGAGCTCAACAGTGTCTCCGGGCCCCTGCCCGTGGCGGTCAGTGTCGATGAGGAGGGCGGCCGGGTGCAGCGGTTGTCGTCGTTGATCGGCAGCCAGCCGTCGGCGAAGGTGCTCGCCCAGACCATGTCGCCCGAGGAGGTGTACCAACTCGCGCTGCAGCGTGGCCGGGCCATGCGCGGGCTGGGCATCACCATCGACTTCGCGCCCGTCGTCGACGTCACCACCGACGCCGACGGCACCGTGATCGGCGATCGGTCCTTCGGGTCTGATCCCGCCGTGGTCACCGAGTTCGCCGGCGCCTACGCCCGCGGCCTCCGCCATGGCGGTGTGCTGCCCGTGCTCAAGCACTTCCCGGGTCACGGCAACAGTTCGGGTGACTCGCACACCGGCGCGGTGACCACACCACCGATCGAGGAGCTCCAGGCCTCAGATCTGGTGCCCTACCGCACCTTGACCACGCAGGGACCGGTCGCGGTGATGGTCGGCCACATGGAGGTGCCCGGATTGACGGGTGCCGATCCGGCCAGCCTCAGCCCCGCCGCCTACCAGCTGCTGCGCAGTGGCGGCTACGGCGGACCGCCGTTCAACGGCCCGGTGTTCACCGACGACCTGTCGGGGATGGCCGCGATCAGCGACCGCGCCGGGGTGCCGGATGCGGCGCTGCGGGCCCTGCAGGCCGGCGCGGACAACGCACTGTGGCTCTCCACCAGCGAGGTGCCCGCGGTACTGGACCGCCTCGAGCAGGCGGTGGCGGCGGGCGAACTGACACTGCCTGCCGTCGACGCGTCGGCGCTGCGGATGGCACTGGTCAAGGGTCCGCACCCGCGCTGCGGGAGCTGAGGCACGATGGCAGGTGGTACGAAGCGGCTGCCGCGCGCGGTCCGGGAACAGCAGATGCTCGACGCAGCCGTGCAGGTGTTCTCCATCAACGGCTACCACGAGACGTCCATGGACGCCATCGCCGCCAAGGCCGAGATCTCCAAGCCGATGCTCTACCTGTACTACGGATCCAAAGAAGAGCTGTTCGGTGCCTGCCTCACCCGCGAGCTCGGCCGGTTCGTCGAAGCTGTGCGTGCCGATGTGGATTTCACGTTGCCGCCGAAAGACATGCTGCGCAACACCATCCTGTCGTTCCTGCGTTATATCGACACCAACCGGGCCTCGTGGATCGTGCTGTACACCCAGGCCACCAGCTCCACCGCATTCGCGCACACCGTCCGCGAGGGGCGCGAGCGGATCATCGACCTGGTCGCGCGCCTGCTGAGCGCTGGAACGCGAAACCCGGAGCCGGACGCGGACTTTCAGATGATGGCGATCGCTCTCGTCGGCGCCGGCGAGGCCGTCGCGGCCCGGGTCAGTACCGGCGACGTCGACGTCACCGACGCTTCCGAGCTGATGATCAACTTGTTCTGGCGCGGACTGAAAGGCAAGCCCAGTGCCGAGGGCGGGCGTGAACCTCACTGAGCTGGTGGACCTGGCCGGCGGTGAGTTCCGGATGGGCTCGGCTGACTTCTATCCCGAGGAGACGCCGGTGCACACGGTCGAGGTGGCACCGTTCGCCATCGAACGCCACCCGGTGACCAACGCGCAGTTCGCCGACTTCGTGGCCGACACTGGTTACGTGACCGTCGCCGAAAGGACGCTGGATGCGGCGCTGTATCCCGGTGTGGCCGAACAGGATCTGGCGCCAGGTGCCTTGGTTTTCCGCCCCACCCCCGGTCCGGTGGACCTGCGGGACTGGCGACAGTGGTGGACGTGGGAACCGGGTGCGAGCTGGCAGCGCCCCTTCGGTCCCGGGTCGTCGATCCAGGACCGGCTGGACCACCCGGTGGTACAGGTGGCTTACCCGGACGCGGCGGCCTACGCGGCGTGGGCCGGTCGGCGGTTGCCGACCGAAGCCGAATGGGAGTTCGCCGCCCGGGCGGGCGCTGCCACCATCTACCCCTGGGGTGACGACGCCGCCCCGGGTGGCAGGCTGATGGCCAACACCTGGCAGGGCAGGTTCCCGTACCGCAACGACGGAGCGACGGGCTGGGTCGGCACGTCGCCGGTGGGGACGTTCGCGCCCAACGGCTTTGGCCTCGTCGACATGATCGGCAACGTCTGGGAGTGGACCACAACCCGGTTCGCCGCCCGACACCGGCTGCAGGAGTCGGCGCAGGGGTGCTGCCCCGTGAGCGCGGACCCCGATCCCGCGGTGAACCAGGTGCTCAAGGGCGGGTCACACCTGTGTGCACCCGAGTACTGCCACCGCTATCGTCCCGCAGCGCGTTCGTCCCAATCGCAGGACAGCGCCACCACCCACATCGGATTCCGCTGCGCGGTCTGAGCTACAGCGCGCGCACCGTGCCCGTCAGGTGCGGGTAGCCCTTCTTCAGGTTCAGCACCGAGATGTCCCATCCGCCGTCGGCCCTGTCGATGTACACGCCCGCGGTGGCGGGCAGCAGCACCGGCTTGCCGAACTTGGCGTGGTAGGACACCGCATCCGGCAATTGTCCTTCGATATTGGCCAAAACGGCGGCAGCGCTGAACATTCCGTGCGCGATCACGGTTGGGAAGCCGAACAGCTTGGCGGCGATCGGGCTGAGGTGGATCGGATTGTGGTCACCGCCGGCCGAGGCGTAGCGGCGGATCTGCCCCGGCGTGATCTTCAGCAGTGAATTCGGCGGCGGCAGCTTGCGCTGTTTCTGCGGCGGCGCCTTGGGTTCGTCGGACAGGCTGGTGCGCTGCTGGTGCAGGAACGTCGTCACCTGGTGCCAGGCCACGTCGTTGCCGACGCTGACATCGGTCACCACGTCGACCAACAGGCCCTTGCGGTGTTCGCGCAGGTTCTCCGTGTGGGCCTTGACCGCAACGGTGTCGGTGACCGCAATGGGCTGGTACTGGGTGATCAGGTTCTCGACGTGCACCGATCCCATTGCGGCAAACGGGAAATCGAAATCGGTGATCAGCGCCATCACCGTCGGAAAGGTCACCGCGAACGGATAGGTCAGCGGCACGGTGTCGCCGTAGCGCAGGCCTGTCACCGCAGCGTAAGCAGCGACATGTGCCCGGTTGATCGGGATCTCGTCGACGGTCAGTGTGCGCGCGGGCAGGGTGTCGCCGCGCCGGACGAACGGCAGCGCACCTGCCGCCGCCCGGGCGAGGTTCCGTAGGCCGCTGGGCTGGTCGCTCACGTCAGGCTCCCAGCATGGCCTGGCCGCAGACCCGGATCGTATTGCCGGTGACGGCGTTGGAGGCCGGGCTGGCGAAGTAGGCGATCGCTTCGGCGACGTCGACCGGCTGCCCGCCCTGGAACAGCGAATTCAGCCGACGGCCCACCTCGCGGGTGGCGAGCGGAATCGCTTCGGTCATCTTCGTTTCGATGAATCCCGGAGCCACGGCGTTGATGGTGATGCCCTGTTCACCCAGCGACGGGGCGAGCGCCTGGGTGAGGCCGATCATCCCGGCCTTGGTGGCGGCGTAGTTGGTCTGGCCACGGTTGCCCGCGATGCCGGCCATCGAGGACAGGCCGATGATGCGGCCACCGTCGCCGATGCTGCCGTTGCCCACCAGGCCTTCCGCCAAGCGCTGCGGGGCAAGAAGATTGACGGCGATCACCGAATCCCACTTGGCGTCGTCCATATTGGCAAGCAGCTTGTCGCGGGTGATGCCGGCGTTGTTGACCAGCACGTCGGCCTTGCCCGCGTAGTGCTCCCGCAGGTGCGCGGTGATGCGGTCCACCGCGTCGTCGGCGGTCACGTCCAGGGTGAGCGCGGTGCCGTCCACCTTCGCGGCGGTCGCGGCCAGAGCTTCACCCGCTGATTCCACGTCTACCGCAACCACTTTCGCGCCGTCGCGGGCGAACACCTCGGCGATGGTGGCGCCGATCCCGCGGGCAGCGCCGGTGACGACGGCGACCTTGCCGGCCAGCGGCTTGTCCCAGTCGGCGGGTGGGGTGGATTCGGCGTCGCCGACGTAGAAGACCTGCCCGTCGACGTAGGCGGACTTGGCCGACAGCAGGAATCGCACGGTGGATTCCACCCCGCTGCCGCTGGGTGCGGCCTGCGGAGAGACGTAGACCAGCGAGACCGTGGCGCCGCGTTGCATCTCCTTGCCCAGGGAGCGGGT
>JBEVFK010000204.1:0-9337 GCA_040512325.1 Mycobacterium sp.
GGTGTGGGATCAGCTGTTCCGCCCCATGGTGGCGGGGCAGCGCTGGATCGCCGCGGGCCTGTTCGATCCCGCCCTGCGCGAGAAGGCCGGTATGCGGTGGACGCCCAGCGACGAGGTGGTGCTGCGGTTGTTCGGCAAGGCCGTCGAGATCGCCTTCCTAGCGGTGCCCGACGAGATTCGCCTGCACCCTCGCGCCCTGGCCGCCTACCGCCGCGCCTCCGGACAGGAGCCTGCCGACGCTCCCCTGGTCGAGGCGCCGTTCTTCGTCGACGCGCCACGCGACCGCAAGGGCATGCCGATGCACTACGCCCCGCACCGGAAGTCGCCTCTGCCCGAGGTACTGGCCCGGCGCGCCGGCTCGCTGGTGCACACCACGTTCTCCCTGGCCGGACTGCGGCCGGCCCGCGGGCGTCGCCCCGCCGCATGAGCGCATAATCACTGAACACTTTCCTCAATCTGACAATCGAATCGAGAGAACCCGATGATCGAGTGGTCCGACGTTGACCTCGCGGTGCGCGACGCCGTGCGCCAGTTCGTGGACAAAGAAATCCGCCCCCATGTCGACGCGCTGGAAAGCGGCGAGATGGAGCCGTATCCGATCATCCGAAAGTTGTTCACCTCCTTCGGTATCGACGTGATGGCCCGCGAGGCGCTGGACAAGCGACTGGCCAAGCTGCGCGACGGCAGTACCTCCAAGTCCGGCGGTGGCGGCGGCATGTTCGGCGGCGAACAGGGCGGCATGGGATTCGTCGTCATCAGCGAGCTGTGCCGGGTGTCGATGGGTGTGGTCACCGGCATGGGCGTCAGCCTGGGCCTCACCGTCCCGACGATCCAGAGCCGCGGCACCCTGGCCCAGCAGGAACGCTGGTTGCCGGAGTTGGTCACCTACGAGAAGGTGGGCGCGTGGGCCATCACCGAGCCGGATTCAGGGTCGGATGCCTTCGGCGGCATGAAGTCCTATGTCGTCCGCGATGGTGACGACTACATCCTCAATGGCCAGAAGACCTTCATCACCAACGGACCCGACGCCGACGTCGTCGTCGTGTACGCCAAGTTGGACGAGGGCGATCCGTCGGTCGACAAGCGCGACCGCAAGGTCCTCACGTTTGTGCTCGACAAGGGCATGGAAGGCTTTGTCCAGTCGAAACCGTTCCGCAAGATGGGAATTCACAGCTCCCGGACCGGTGAGCTGTTCTTCAACAACGTGCGCCTGGGCCGCGACCGGCTACTCGGCGAAACCGAGGACAACGCCTCCGGCGACGGCCGGGAAAGCGCCCGGTCCAGCTTCTCCGCCGAACGGATCGGCGTGGCGGCCATGGCGTTGGGTGTGATCGAGGAATGCCTTCGACTGTGCGTCGACTACGCCAGAGTTCGTACGTTGTGGGGCAAGGAGATCGGCCAGTTCCAGCTGATCCAGCTGAAGTTGGCCAACATGGAAGTGGCGCGGATCAACGTACGCAACATGCTGTTCCGGGTGATCGAAGCGTCCCAGACCGGCACCGCCATCACGCTCGCGGAGGCCTCGGCCATCAAGTACTACTGCTCGCAGGCCGCCACCGATGTGGCGATGGAGGCGATCCAGCTGTTCGGCGGCAATGGCTACATGACCGAGTACCGGGTGGAGCAACTGGCCCGCGATGCGAAGTCGTTGATGATCTACGCCGGCAGCAACGAAGTGCAGATCACCCACGTGGCTAAGGGACTCTTGCGCGGCGAGTAGCGGTCCTGCGATTTGAGGCAGCGGTATTGTCGCGGGTTGTCGCGCAAAGTCGGGCAAACACGCATGTGGTGCGCTCAACGGCGCGAGCGGAAGAACTCTCAGGACCCATGCGCGGCGGCACTCTGATACAGGCAAATCGCCGCGGCGGCAGCCACATTGAGACTCTCGGCACTGCCGGCCATCGGAATGGTGACCCGGGCGTCGGCGAGCGCGGCGACCGACGAAGAAAGACCGTGGGCCTCGGAGCCGAACAGCCACGCGGTGGGACCCGTCAACGGCACCTCGTCCAACGCGACCTCGCCGTCGAGCGTGGTGGCCAGCACCGAGAGCCCGGCGCCACGCAAGGCGGAGATCAGCGCCGGCACATCGGGCGCTTCCACCACCGGCACCCCGAAGATGCTGCCGGCGGATGCACGCAGGCTTTTCCCGTTGTACGGGTCGACGCTGTTGCCGGCCAGCACCACCGCGTCGGCGCCCATGGCATCGGCCAACCGGATCAGCGTCCCGGCATTGCCGGGCTCGGAGGTCTCGACCGCGACCGCCACCAACCGGGGCGACGCCGCCAACACCGCATCCAGCGACACCTCGGGCAACCGGCACACGGCCACCAAACCGACGGGAGTCACCGTGTCCGACAACAACTTCGCGGCCCGCTCGGTCACCAGATGAACCGGGGCGCCCTCGAGCAGAGACGCGAATCGCACTGCAGCGTCCTCGGTGACGAACACCTCGTCAACGAGACCGCGCCGCAACGCAGCCTCGACGAGATTGGATCCTTCGGCGAGGAAGCGTGCGGCGCGGGTTCGTCCGGAGTGGCGGTGCAGCTTGATCGCTGCAGCCACCCGGTTAGAACGCTCGGTGAGCGTCAGGCAGCTTCTCCGGCGGGTGCGTTGACATCAGCGGGCAGAGCGGCCTTGGCCACCTCGACCAGCGAAGTGAACGCGGCCGGGTCGCTGATGGCGATCTCGGAGAGGTTCTTGCGGTCCACCTCGACGCCGGCGAGCTTGAGGCCCTGGATCAGCCGGTTGTAGGTGATGCCGTTGGCGCGGCCCGCGGCGTTGATGCGCGAGATCCACAGCTTGCGGAAGTCACCCTTGCGGGCCTTGCGGTCGCGGTAGGCGTAGGTCAGCGAATGCAGCTGCTGTTCCTTGGCCTTGCGGTAGAGCCTGGACCGCTGGCCGCGGTAGCCCTTCGACGCCTTGAGGATTGTGCGCCGCTTCTTATGGGCGTTGACTGCGCGCTTGACGCGTGCCATGGGGTGTTCCTTTTCTATCTACGTTCGGTCGGAAAGTTCGTGACGGCCGAAATCAGCCGTTGAGCATCGCTTTGACGCGCTTGGTGTCGTTGGCCGCAACGACGGCCCGGCCTTCGAGACGGCGGGTGCGCTTGCTGGCCTTGTGCTCGAGCAGGTGGCGTTTGCCGGCCTTCTGCCGCACGATCTTGCCGGTGCCGGTGGTCCGGAACCGCTTTGAAGCGCCGCTGTGGGTCTTTGCCTTGGGCATGTGGTCCTCAGTTCTGCGGGGTGGGATCTGGGTTGGCGGGGGGCTGCGCCTCAGTCGGTGCAGGTGCAGCTGCGGCAGGTGCTGCCGCCGCGGGGCGTTGCGTAGGTGCGTCTGCGTCGTGCGCAGCCTTGGCGCGAGTCTTCGCGCCGCGGTGCGGTGCCAGCACCATCGTCATGTTCCGGCCGTCCTGCTTGGCCGACGTCTCGACGAAACCGTAATCGGCAACGTCGGCGCCGAGCCGCTGCAGCAGCCGATATCCCAGTTCGGGACGGGACTGCTCGCGGCCGCGGAACATGATCGTCACCTTGACCTTGGACCCTGCTTCGAGGAAGCGGACGACGTGACCCTTTTTGGTCTCGTAGTCGTGCGGGTCGATCTTGGGACGAAGTTTCTGTTCCTTGACGACGGTCTGCTGCTGGTTCTTGCGGGACTCACGCTCTTTGAGTGCCGTCTCGTATTTGAATTTGCCGTAGTCCATGATCTTGCAGACCGGCGGCTTGGCGTCTGGCGCCACTTCTACGAGATCGAGATCGGCATCGGCGGCAACGCGCAAAGCATCTTCGATGCGCACAATGCCTACCTGCTCGCCTCCCGGTCCGATGAGTCGGACTTCAGGTACGCGAATGCGCTCGTTGATGCGGGTCTCAGTGCTGATGGGGCCTCCCGGGTTGTTCCTCTGGATCGTGACCGGAGCCCTAGGGGGCGCGGGACCAACGATGGGAACAGCGGGTGAAAAACCACGTCATCAGCAAAACGGCCCTGTGTCAACAGGGCCCAATGCCGACCAGTCGCGGAATAAACCGCCTGCGTGAAACGCAGAACCAACATCTAGGATGCCGGTGACCGGACCGTTGAGCCTCAGTCGGCCAACGGTGGGAGTGGGACTCCACTTGCTGTCCTGGCGTCAGCCCGGACGGTCGCACGTGCCACTCTAGCAGGCATGACCGAAGATCCCAGAATCGTGCCGGACACTTCCGCCAGCTCAGACGCCGAGCAGGTCCGTGAGCTCGCCGAGGTGCCTGCCGTGGAGGTGATCACCAGGTCGGCGGTGATGTTGATGAGCGCTGCCGCCGAGAAGCTGGGACTCTCGCACCCCGACCCCGACGACAGCCCCTACCGTGACCTCGACGAGGCCCGCAGGCTGATCACCGCCCTGGCCGGGCTGGTGACGGCATCCGTGGAGTACCTGGGCCCACATGCCGGTCCGGTACGCGACGGCCTGAAGAGCCTGCAGTTGGCATTCCGGGAAGCCAGCGTCGCCCCCGAAGAGCCGGGCAAGGGCCCGGGCGAGAAGTACACCGGCCCCGTCTGGTAGCCGGACCAGAGTTTCTCCCCACTATTTGTCCGGCCAGCGAATATCCTCCCGGCCTATGACCCAAGGCGTCCGCACGGTGACCCGATCTCCATCCCGCTATCACTGGGTTCCCGCGGCGGCCGGCTGGACGGTCGGGGTCATCGCCACCCTGTCGCTGGTGGCGAGCATCTCGCCGCTGGTGCGGTCGGTGATCAGGATCCCCCGCGAATTCGTCGACGACTACATCTTCAACTTCCCCGACACCAGCTTCGCGTGGGCGTTCGTACTGGCACTGCTGGCCGCGGCACTGGCGGCGCGCAAACGGATCGCCTGGTGGATCCTGGTGCTCTACATGGTGGCCGCCACCCTGGTGAACATCGCCGACCTGGTCAGCGGCGAGGAATCTCTGCGCGAGGATTTCGGCGAAGTCATCGGGCTGGTGTTCCACCTCGCCGCCATCGCCTTCCTGGTGCTGGCGCACAAGCAGTTCTGGGCCAGGGTGCGCCGGGCGGCGTTATTGAAAGCCGCCGCCACCCTGCTGGCCGGTATGGCGGTCGGGATCCTGGTCGGCTGGGGACTGCTGGAACTGTTCCCCGGTTCCCTGGAACGCGACTACCGCCTGCTCTACGCCGCCAACCGCGTCGTCGCCTTCGCCGGAGTGGACGGCGGCGCCTTCGACGGCCAGCACCCGCATGTGTTCGTCAACGCGCTGCTCGGACTGTTCGGCGCGGTGGCGCTGATGGTCGCCGCGATTGTCCTGTTCCGGTCGCAGCAGGCCGACAACGCCCTCACCGGGGAGGACGAATCGGCGATCCGCGGTTTGCTCGAGGCGTACGGCAAAAACGATTCGCTGGGCTACTTCGCCACCCGCCGCGACAAGTCGGTGGTGTTCGCCCCCGACGGCCGGGCCGCGATCACCTATCGCGTCGAGGTCGGCGTCTGTCTGGCCAGCGGTGACCCTGTAGGTGATCAACGGGCCTGGCCGAACGCCATCGAAGCCTGGCTGCGGCTGTGCCAGGAGTACGGCTGGGCGCCGGGTGTGATGGGCGCCAGCGCGCCTGCCGCCCAAGCCTTCCGCGACGCCGGGCTCAACGCCCTGGAACTCGGCGACGAGGCCATCCTGTATCCGGACAGGTTCAAGCTGTCCGGCCCGGACATGAAGCCGGTGCGTCAGGCGGTGACGCGCGCGCGCCGGGCCGGGTTGACCGTGCACATGCGCCGCCACCGCGAACTGACGGTCGAGGAGATGGCCGAGGTGACCGCGCGGGCGGATTCCTGGCGCGACACCGAGACCGAGCGCGGGTTTTCGATGGCGCTGGGCCGCCTCGGCGATCCGGCGGACTCCGACTGCCTGCTGGCCGAAGCCGTCACCGACACCGGTGACGTGGTGGCCATGCTGTCGCTGGTGCCCTGGGGCAGCAACGGTGTCTCCCTGGATCTGATGCGCCGGTCGCCCCAATCCCCCAACGGCACCATCGAATTGATGGTCAGCGAACTGTGCCTGCAGGGCGAGAACCTCGGCATCACCCGCATCTCACTGAACTTCGCGATGTTCCGGTCGGCATTCGAGGAAGGCGCCCAACTGGGCGCGGGCCCGGTGGCGCGGATGTGGCGCGGGCTGCTGGTCTTCTTCTCCCGCTGGTGGCAGCTCGAGACGCTGTACCGCTCCAACATGAAGTACCAGCCCGAGTGGGTGCCGCGCTTCGTGTGTTACGACGATGCCCGCCTGGTGCCGCGGGTGGGAGTGGCCTCGGCGTTGGCCGAGGGCTTCCTGGCGTTGCCGTTCAGCCGGCGCAACAAGCAGCACACCGGCCAGCACTCCGCGGTGCCCGAGGCACTGACCAAGACGGGCCTGCTGCACGACGACGGCACCGCCCCCGACGTCGGCACCGTGGTCAGTGAGCCCGAAAAGTCCGACGCACCACGGCTGCCCGAGCAGGTCCGGGTCCGGATGGCCAAGCTGAAGTCCCTGCAGGACAGCGGCATTGATGCCTATCCCGTCGGCCAGGCGCCCAGCCACACGGTGGCCCAGGCACTCGAGTCCCCCGATGACATCGCGGTGACGGTATCGGGCCGGGTCCTGCGTCTGCGCGACTACGGCGGAGTGCTGTTCGCGCAACTGCGGGACTGGTCAGCCGAAGTACAACTGCTGCTGGACAATTCACAGCTGTCCGAAGGCAGCACCGCTGATTTCACCGCGGCCATCGACCTCGGTGATCTCATCGAGGTCACCGGCGCGATGGGAGTGAGCAAGTCGGGCACCCGCTCGGTGCTGGTGCAGCGGTGGCGGCTGATCGGCAAGTGTCTGCGTCCGCTGCCCGACAAGTGGAAGGGCCTGACCGACCAGGAGGCGCGGGTGCGGGCCCGCTACGTCGACCTTGCCATCAACACCGAGGCCCGCGACCTGATCCGCGCGCGCAGCGACGTGTTGCACTCGATCCGGGACACGTTGTTCGCCAAGGGTTTCCTCGAGGTCGAGACGCCCATTCTGCAGCAGATCCACGGCGGGGCGAACGCGCGGCCGTTCACCACCCACATCAATGCCTACGATCTGGACCTCTACCTGCGGATCGCCCCCGAGCTGTACCTCAAGCGGCTGTGTGTCGGCGGGGTGGAGCGGGTGTTCGAGCTGGGCCGGGCTTTCCGCAACGAAGGCGTGGACTTCAGTCACAACCCGGAGTTCACCCTGCTGGAGGCCTATCAGGCCCACGCCGACTACCTGGTGTGGATCGACGGCTGCCGGGAGCTGATCCAGAACGCGGCGCAGGCCGCCAATGGTGGGCACGTGATCATGCGCCCCAAGGCCGGCAGCACCGACGGCAGCCTGGAGCCGATCGACATCTCCGGCCAATGGGCGGTCAAGACGGTGCACGACGCGGTGTCCGAGGCGTTGGGCGAGCAGGTCGACGTCTACACCGAGGTGCCTGCCCTGCGCCGGCTCTGTGACGCGGCGGGCATTCCGTACCAGACCCATTGGGACGCCGGCGCGGTGGTGCTCGAGATGTACGAGCATCTGGTCGAGGACCGCACCGAGGCGCCGACGTTCTACACCGACTTCCCGGCGTCGGTGTCGCCGCTGACGCGACCGCACCGCAGCAAGCCCGGGGTGGCTGAGCGCTGGGATCTGGTGGCCTGGGGTGTCGAACTGGGGACGGCCTACAGCGAGCTCACCGATCCGGTGCTGCAGCGCAAGCGCCTGCACGAGCAGTCGATGCTGGCCGCCGGCGGCGACCCCGAGGCCATGGAGCTCGACGAGGACTTCCTGCAGGCGCTGGAATACGCGATGCCGCCGACGGGCGGGCTCGGGATGGGCGTCGACCGCATCGTCATGTTGATCACGGGTCGCAGCATCCGCGAGACGTTGCCGTTCCCGCTGGCAAAACCACGATAGGTTTCCAGCACCCTCTCAGTTGACCGCCAGTATCGCGGGTCACCATGGAGCAGTGCCGATTTCGCTGCTGCACGGTGCCGTGCCGATTGCGACGCAGGCGAGCGCTGCCCTTGCCGTGACAGCTGCCGTCGGCTGGCGTACGCGCCGCCGGCGTCGCGTCCTGGTGCCGGTGGCCGTGTTGGTCGGCGTCGCGCTCACACTCTGGGTCTACTGGTACATCAACAACCAAGGCTGGGGCGGCACTCCCCCGCCGGGCGGGCTGTGGGTGTGGGTCGGACTGGGCGGTGTGGCGCTCAGCGTCCTGGTGCTCGGCTGGCGCACCGCCGGGCGGCGCCGTCGCACACTCTCCGTGCTGGCCGTCGTCCTCTGCGTGCTCAGTGCCGCGCTCAGCGTCAACCTCTGGGTCGGCTACGTGCCGGATGTACAGACCGGCTGGAATCAGCTCACCGCCGGACCGCTGCCCGGCCAGCTCGACGGCACCGGCGTCGCCGCGCTGGCCGCCCACACCCAGCAGGCGCACCGGTTACCGCCGAAAGGCAGCATCGTGTCCGTCACCATCCCGGACAGCGCGTCGCACTTCTCGCACCGCAACGAACTCGTCTACCTGCCACCGGCGTGGTTTGCCACCAACCCGCCACCGCATCTCCCTGCGGTGATGATGATCGGCGGCGAATTCAACACCCCCGCGGACTGGGTGCGCGCCGGCAACGCCATCAGTACCGTCGACGCCTTCGCGGCAACCCACGGCGGTCACGCGCCGGTCCTGGTGTTCGTCGACGCCGCGGGCACATTCCACAACGACACCGAGTGTGTCAACGGTCCACGGGGCAACGCGGCCGACCATCTGACCAAAGATGTTGTGCCTTACCTGGTTTCCCACTTCGGGGTGAGCCCCGACCGATCGGCCTGGGCGGTCGCGGGCTTCTCGACGGGCGGCACCTGCGCGGTGGACCTCGCGGCCATGCATCCCGACCAGTTCAGCGCGTTCGTCGACATCGCCGGCGACCTCACCCCGAACGCGGGAACCCCGCCACAGACTCTCGCCAGGCTCTACGGCGGCAATACCGCACTGGCGGCGGCATTCGATCCCACCACCGCCATGAGCCGACACGGCCCGTACACCGCCGAGGCCGGATGGTTCGCCGTCCCGATGCCGCAATCCGGTCAGGCCGCCCAGGCCCAGGCGGCGCAGGCACTGTCCGGCGTCGCCCGCAGCGAGGGGATCGAGTGCACACTGGCTCCCGTGCCGGGCAGTCACGACTGGTCCTTTGCCGCCACCGCGTTCACCGAGGCGCTGCCCTGGCTGGCCGCGGCGATCCATACCCCCGGTATGACGCAGACGGTAACGTGAGGTCATGCCGGATGAACCAGTCGACGACGCCGATTCGACGCTGGAGCGGCTCGCCGATATCGAACCGCTACCCGAGAAC
>JBEVFK010000205.1:0-11253 GCA_040512325.1 Mycobacterium sp.
CCCATGTCGATCTGGATGAGTGCGTCGTCGTCGCCGAACAGGAAGTTCGCCAGCGCCTTGGACAGCTCGGTCTTACCGACGCCGGACGGGCCGGCGAAGATGAACGAGCCCGACGGACGCTTCGGATCCTTGAGCCCGGCGCGGGTGCGCCGGATGGCCTTGGAGACCGCCTTGACGGCCTCCACCTGCCCGATGATCCGTTTGTGCAGCTCTTCTTCCATGCGCAGCAGCCGAGTGGTCTCCTCCTCGGTCAGCTTGAACACCGGGATGCCGGTCCAGTTACCGAGGACCTCGGCGATCTGCTCGTCGTCGACCTCGGCAACCACGTCGAGATCGCCGGAGCGCCACTGCTTTTCCCGCTCGGCGCGCTGAGCCACCAGGGTCTTCTCCCGGTCGCGCAGGTTGGCGGCCTTCTCGAAGTCCTGCGCATCGATCGCGGACTCCTTCTCCCGGCGCGCGTCGGCGATCTTCTCGTCGAACTCGCGCAGGTCTGGCGGAGCGGTCATCCGGCGGATGCGCATCCGGGCACCGGCCTCGTCGATCAGGTCGATGGCCTTGTCCGGCAGGAACCGGTCGTTGATGTAGCGGTCGGCCAGGGTGGCCGCGGCCACGATGGCACCATCGGTGATCGACACCCGGTGGTGCGCCTCGTAGCGGTCCCGCAGACCCTTGAGGATCTCGATGGTGTGCTCGACCGTCGGCTCGCCGACCTGGACGGGCTGGAAGCGGCGCTCGAGGGCGGCGTCCTTCTCGATGTACTTGCGGTACTCG
The DNA here is from genome assembly GCA_040512325.1 of Mycobacterium sp. Taxonomy (GTDB): domain Bacteria; phylum Actinomycetota; class Actinomycetes; order Mycobacteriales; family Mycobacteriaceae; genus Mycobacterium. The sequence continues at coordinate 772 of JBEVFK010000205.1, forward strand.
TCGAGGGTGGTGGCACCGATGGTCTGCAGCTCGCCACGAGCCAGCTTCGGCTTGAGGATGGACGCCGCATCGATGGCGCCTTCGGCAGCACCTGCACCGACGAGGGTGTGCAACTCGTCGATGAACAAGATGATGTCGCCGCGGGTGTTGATCTCCTTGAGCACCTTCTTGAGGCGCTCTTCGAAGTCACCGCGGTAACGGCTACCGGCAACCAGCGAACCCAGGTCGAGCGTGTAGAGCTGCTTGTCCTTGAGTGTCTCCGGCACCTCGCCGTGCACGATGGCCTGCGCGAGGCCCTCGACCACAGCGGTCTTGCCGACACCGGGTTCACCGATGAGCACCGGGTTGTTCTTGGTGCGGCGGCTCAGCACCTGCATCACCCGCTCGATTTCCTTCTCGCGGCCGATGACGGGATCGAGCTTGCCCTCCATTGCGGCGGCGGTGAGGTTGCGGCCGAACTGGTCGAGCACCAGCGAGGTGGACGGGTTGCCTGCCTCGCCACCACGGCCTCCGGTGCCCGCCTCGGCGGTCTCCTTGCCCTGGTAGCCGCTCAGCAGCTGGATGACCTGCTGGCGCACCCGGGTCAGTTCGGCGCCGAGCTTGACCAGCACCTGCGCGGCCACGCCTTCGCCTTCACGAATCAGGCCGAGCAGAATGTGTTCGGTGCCGATGTAGTTGTGCCCGAGTTGCAGCGCCTCGCGCAGACTGAGCTCCAGCACCTTCTTGGCGCGCGGAGTGAAGGGGATGTGCCCGGAGGGCGCTTGCTGGCCCTGGCCGATGATCTCCTCGACCTGGCTGCGCACTCCCTCCAGGGAGATGCCCAGCGACTCGAGTGACTTGGCGGCGACGCCTTCACCTTCATGAATGAGGCCCAGCAGGATGTGCTCGGTACCGATGTAGTTGTGATTGAGCATCCGGGCTTCTTCTTGAGCCAGGACGACGACCCGACGCGCGCGGTCAGTAAATCTCTCAAACATCCGTGTTTACCTGCTCTCCTTGACTAGGCGGGCGCTCGCGCAATTCAAAGAACACACCCAATATTGGGCGGCGCGTGCACCCCGAAGTCCACTGTAATGGGCACCCGCCCCAGGTGCCTTACCTTGGGTGCCCACTTATGTGAACGCAACCAGAGCAACGTAGGGAAGATCGGTTTCGTTTCCTCAGCTAGGCGGCAATCGGTTCGCCCCTAGCGAACGTGGCTGAATCCGGCCCGGCAGGGGTCAGCTGGCGGCGTGGAAAGCGTCGATGACGTCAGCGGGGATACGGCCGCGGGTGGAGACGTTGTGGCCGTTGCGGCGGGCCCAGTCACGAATGGCCGCGCTCTGTTCACGGTCGATGGCAGCCCGCCCACGCCCGGTGGTGACGGCGGCGGTGCGCCCGCGGCGACGACCGCCGACTCGACGACTCGCTTCCACCCAGCCTTTGAGGTCATTTCGGAGTTTGGTGGCGTTCTTGCTCGAAAGGTCGATCTCATAGGTGACGCCGTCGAGTGCGAATTCCACGGTTTCGTCAGCGGCGCCCTCACCGTCAAAATCGTCCACCAAGGTGACGGTTACTTTTTTCGCCATTTGTTACTGACCCTTCTAACATGCGGAACTGGTACAGGGTGCGCCAGATTGGCAAGCTACCCGTCAGATTCCAATGTGCCATAGAAATCTATCATTCAACAAGTCGCCGCCGGCCGAGGATCAGAAAAGTGACTAGCCGTGTCTACGCACAATCGGGAACAAAACAGTCTCCCGAATTGACAGTCCCGTTAATGCCATCAACAACCGATCGATACCCATTCCCGTTCCGGTGGTCGGCGGCATCGCATATTCCATGGCCGCCAAGAAATCCTCGTCGAGCAGCATCGCCTCATCGTCGCCCGCCGCCGCGGCAAGTGCCTGTGCGGCGAACCGCTCCCGCTGCACGATGGGATCAATCAATTCGGAATAGCCGGTGGCCAACTCGAAACCGCGGACATAAAGATCCCATTTCTCCGTTACACCGGGGATGCTGCGGTGCTGCCTGGTCAATGGCGTTGTCTCGACGGGAAAGTCCTTGACGAAGGTCGGCGACGACAAGTGGTCGCCGACGGTGTGCTCCCACAGCTCCTCGACCAGCTTGCCGTGGCCGTAACCCCGGTCCCGGGGCAGCTCCAGGCCTAGGCGGTCCGAAATGGACCACAACACATCGGCCGACGTTTGCGGCGTGATCTCTTCACCCAGGGCCTCGGACAATGACGGGTACATCGAGAGCGACGCCCATTCGCCGTCGATATCGTAGATACTGCCATCCGGCAGTGGCAGTTGCCTGGTACCGATGGCCGCATCGGCCACTTCTTGAATAGTTTCTCGGGTCACCCGAGCAGAATCGTCATAGGTGCCATACGCCTGGTAAGTCTCGAGCATCGAGAATTCCGGAGAATGCGTTGAATCCGCACCTTCGTTTCGGAAGTTGCGATTCAGCTCGAAGACCTTATCGAGCCCGCCGACCACACAGCGCTTCAAGAACAGTTCCGGTGCGATCCTCAGGTAGAGATCGGCATCAAGTGCATTGGAGTGCGTCACGAACGGCCGTGCCGCGGCACCGCCTGCCAATGTCTGCAACATCGGTGTTTCGACTTCGAGAAATCCGCGGCTCTCCAAAGCGGAACGCACCGCTCTCACAACGGCGATACGTTGCCGGGCCACAGTGCGTGCCTGCGGGCGGACTATCAGGTCGACATAACGCTGTCGTACCCGCGTCTCTTCGTTCATCTCTTTATGAGCCACCGGCAATGGGCGCAGCGCCTTCGACGCCATCTGCCACGAGTCGGCCATGACCGACAACTCGCCACGCTTCGAGCTGATCACCTCACCGTGCACGAACACGATGTCGCCGAGGTCGACATCGGCCTTCCACGCGTCCAGAGACTCCTGCCCCACGGCGTTCAAGCTGATCATCACCTGCAGATGGGTGCCGTCACCATCCTGCAGCGTGGCGAAGCACAGCTTGCCGGAGTTGCGGGCGAACACCACCCGGCCCGCCACGCCGACTTCCACCCCGGTCTGGGTGTCGGCAGGCAGCTCGGGGTAGGCCTGGCGGACCTCGGCCAGGGTGTGGGTGCGCCCCACTTCCACCGGATAGGGATCCTTGCCCTCGGCCAGGAGACGCTCCCGCTTGGCCTGGCGGATCCGGAACTGCTCAGGGAGATCCGCTTCCTCGTCTGAGGCAACATTGGCTTTGGGGGCGTTATCGGCAGAGCTCACGACGTGCCAGCTTAATTGAAAATGTGGATCTAAATTGAACCCGTGACCTCCGAGATCGGACCGAGAGAAAAGATCGATCCACTGGCCGTCACCGCGTTGGCCGACGAGCCCGTGGATCGGCGCTTCAAGGGCCTGCCTGCGAGTTGGGCAGGACGCACACCGGCGCAGATCTGCGCCGATGCACCCGAGTTGTTCAGCCAGGGTCCCTTCGCCCCCCTGTGCGTTCTGGACGCCGACGCCCTGGCCCACAACGTGGCCACGATGGCACTGTGGTGCGACCGGCGTGGTGTGCAACTGGCACCCCACGGCAAGACCCACATGTCGCCTCAGCTGCTTGCCATGCAGTTCGACTCAGGCGCCTGCGCGGTCACCGCTGCCACGATCAGCCAGGTGCGCACCTTCCGCACCTTCGGTGTGCGCGAGGTGATACTGGCCAACCAGCTCATCGATGTGGCCGGATTACGTTGGCTGACAGCAGAATACGATGCCGACACCGAGTTCCGGCTGGTGTGCTGGGTGGACTCGGTGGCAGGAGTGACGATCATGGACCGCGAGCTGGGCGCCGCGGGTCTGCAGCGCCCGCTCGAGGTGTGCGTCGAGGTCGGCGCCCACGGAGGCCGGACCGGCTGCCGCAGCACCGCGGAGATCGACGCGGTGGCACGCGCGGTGGCCGCTTCGCCACACCTGCGTCTCGTCGGTGTCGCCGGCTACGAGGCCGCCCTCGGCCACGAGGTTTCCCCGGCCGCGCAGGAGCCGATCCGGACCTACCTGGCGATCATGCGCGAAGCCGCTGTGCGGCTGGCGCCCCTCGTCGAGACCGACACGCTCCTGGTCACCGCCGGTGGCAGCACCCATTTCGACCTGGTGGCCGAGGTGCTGACCGATTGGCCTGCCGACATGGCCGTGTCCACCGTGCTGCGCAGTGGCTGTTACCTGACTCATGACGACGGGCTCTACCAGCGGACGTCGCCTTTCACCAGGGAGCCACTGCCCAGGGACGCGAGCCCGGGCCTGCGACCGGCCATGTCGGTGTGGGCGCAGGTGAGTTCCCGGCCCGAGCCGGACCTGGCCCTGGCCACCATGGGCCGTCGGGACGTCTCCTTCGACCAGGGGCTGCCGGTGGCCCGAGCCGTGCCCGGTGCCGTGGTGACCGATCTCAATGATCAGCATGCCTTCCTGAGACTGCCCGCCGACTCCGCCATCCGGGTGGGCGACTGGCTGCAGTTCGGAATCTCACACCCCTGCACCACCTTCGACAAGTGGCAGGCCATCCCTGTGGTCGACGCCGACAACCGGGTGGTCGAGCTGGTTCGGACCTACTTCTGAACTCCGGCGACTCTCAATTTCCGCTGGTGATCGCGGTTGCGCTCGTAAACCAGCCGCAACCCGTCGAGGGTCAGGTGTTGGTCGAAGATCGCACCGGCGTTGAGATCCGGCAGCAGCAATGGCGCGGTATGTCCGGTGGCCACCACCACCACGTCGTCGCCGGCGAAACCCTCGATGTCACTGCGGATTCGGGCGATGAGCCCGTCGACGAGACCGGCGAAGCCGAACACCGCCCCGGCCTGCATGCATTCCACGGTGTTCTTGCCCACCACCGACCTCGGCCTCGTCAGTTCCACCCTCCGCAGCGCCGCAGAGCGGGCGGCCGCCGCATCCGAGGACACCTGGATACCCGGTGCGATGGCGCCGCCGAGGAACTCCCCCTTCGCCGAGACCACATCGACACAGATCGACGAACCGAAGTCGACGACGATCGCCGGGGCCCGGTATTTGTGAAATGCGGCCAGGCAGTTCACGATTCGGTCGGCCCCCACTTCTTTCGGGTTGTCCACCAACAACGGCACACCGGTCCGGATACCCGGCTCGATCAGGACGTGTGTCACCGCAGGCCAGTACTGGTCGAGCATCACCCTGACCTCGTGCAGCACCGAGGGCACCGTCGACAGGCTGACCGCTCCGGTGAGCCTGTCGGCATCGTCGCCGATCAGGCCGTCGATGGTGAGTGCCAGCTCATCGGCGGTGACTTCGGCTTCGGTGCGAATCCGCCACTGCTGCACCACCTTCGCGTTGTCACCTGATCCGGAGATCAGCCCCACCACCGTGTGGGTGTTGCGCACATCGATTGCCAGCAGCATTCAGTTCCTCCAAGGCAATTCGCGATGCTGCTCGGGCCCGGAGTACTCGCCTCGCTCGCCGGCACCGTTACCCAGTTCGATCGAGATGTTGTCCAGCAGTCGCGTCGCGCCCAACCGGGCAGCGATCAGCAGCCGTCCGGTGCCCACACCCGGGTTCGGTTCGAGCTGCGGCCCACGCACCTCGACGTAGTCCAGTTCGATGGCGGGTACCTCGTCGAGCACGGCGCGCGCGGCGTCGACGGTGGCACCGGCACCGCCGGAGGCGGCGTACATACCGGCCAGCAGTGCCGCCGACAAGGCACCGGCCTGCTCGCGCTGCTCGGCATCGAGGTTGCGGTTACGCGACGACATCGCCAGACCGTCGGCCTCGCGCACGATCGGAACACCGACGATGCGGGTGTCGACGTTCAGGTCGGCGACCATCTGGCGGATCAGCACCAGCTGCTGATAGTCCTTCTCGCCGAAAAACGCCCGGTCCGGGCGCACGATCTGCAGCAGCTTGAGGACAACGGTCAGCATGCCCGCGAAATGGGTGGGCCGGGCGGCGCCCTCGAGGTCGGCACCGAGCGGGCCGGGATGCACCGAGGTCCGCGGCCCGTCGGGATACATCGCGGCAGGCGTCGGGGTGAAGGCGATCTCGACGTTCTCGGCGCGCAGCAGTTCCAGGTCTTCGTCGAGTGTGCGCGGGTAGGCATCGAGATCCTCACCCGGGCCGAACTGCAGCGGGTTGACGAAGATCGACACCACGACCACCGCACCGGGCACCTTCTTGGCCGCCTTCACCAGCGCCAGGTGCCCGTCGTGCAGCGCACCCATGGTGGGCACCAGCAGCACTCGACGGCCGGTGTGCCGCAACGCTTTCGTGACGTCGGAGACCATGGTCGGTGCGGTATAGGTGTTGAGCCGGCCCGCCACAAATGCCGGCGGTCTCGGCGATTTCGTGATCATGGTTTGAGCACCTCGAATATCTCCTGGGGTGAGTGGGCACGCTGCGCGGTTCGCAGGGCGGCCGCGCGGTAGGCCTGCACCAGATCGGGGTCGACCTCGGCGAGCGCGGCGAGATGACCGGCGACGGCGGCGGCGTCGCCGCGGGCGATGGGACCGGTCAGGGCCCCTTGCCCGCGCTGCAGAGTGTTCTCCAGGGCCGCCCTGGCCAATGGTGCGACCACACGTTCGGCCAAGCCGTTCGGTCGGTCGCCGATCAGCTCCTGTCCGAGCAGCTCTTGACCGGCGATCGCGGCGCGTAACGCTTCGAGCGCGTCGGAGATGACGCTCACCAGGTGGTTGCTGGCATGCGCCAGTGCGGCGTGGTAGAGCATGCGCGCGTCTTCGCGGACCCGGAACGGCTCACCGCCGATCTCGAGAACCAGCGCCTGCGCCACCGCATACCCGATCTCGTCGGCGGCGGTGATGCCGAAACAGGTGCCGCGCAACCGCTCGATGTCTTCATCACCCCCGGTGAAGGTCATCGCGGGATGGATCGCCAGCGGTATGCAGTCCTGGGCGGTCAGCGGAGCCAGCACACCGACGCCGTTGGCTCCGGAGGTGTGCATGACGATGGCGCCCGGAGTCACCGCGGACGTCGCGGCCAGTCCGGCGACCAGCGTGCTCAATTCAGCGTCGGGCACTGCCAGCACCAGCAGTTCGGCGGATGCGGCGACCTCGTCGACCGGTAACACGCGGGTGTCGGGCAACCGGCGGTGCGCGCGGTCCCGGGAGGCCGCGGAGATGGCGCTGCAAGCGACGACCACGTGTTCGGCGTCCTCCAGTGCGGCACCGAGTGCGGTACCGACACGGCCCGCGGAGATGATGCCGACTTTGAGTCGCGCCGGGCGCAACCCGAAGGGGGACCCCATTCTGACGACCTCACTGACGTCACGATCGATTACGTTCCGGTCCCTCCCCGAGACAGCAGGGCAGCGGGTACCGGACGGCCTTCCAAAGCCTAACCGTCGCGGGGCACGACGGGACAATCAGTCCTCTCGCCGGCGGCGCCGTCCGCCTGCGGTGGTGCCGCTCGCCTGCAGCCGTGCCATCAGCTCCGCGACCGACTGCCCGCCCGTCGGCGGACCCGCGTCCTCTGAATCCGTGCCGCGATGCCTGGGGGCGGGTTCGGGCGCGTCGTCGGCGGGGGCCTGCGGCTCCGGTGTGGGTGCGGGCGGCGGCGTCTGGGGGCGTTGCGGTTCCGGCGCGCCCTGCTCGGCCTGGGGTGGCACCCAGTGCCGGCCACGGTTCTCCGGCGCGACGTCGGCCTCGGCAGCACCGGAGTGCCTGCCGCGCCGCGGATCCTCGGCAGTGGCGGGTTGGGGCTGCGCAGCTGCGGCCGGCTGCGGGGCGACCGGCGGGCCCTCTTGCGGTTGCGGCCGCGGGCCGCTGTCCGTGGGGGGTGTCGGCGGTGCAGGAGGTGCCGGGGGCTCGCGCCGCACGGTGGGACTTTGCTTCTTCGGAGTTTGCTGGACGGGTGTCGAGGGCGGCGGCTTGGCGGGTGCGCTCCGCGGCGGCGGCTGCTGCGGGCTCGACGGCGGTGGGCCCGACGGCGGTGGGCCCGGCCGCACCGGCGGCATCCAGGTGGTCTCTTCGCTCGGGCGACGGTGCGATCCGCGGTACCGGTCCTCGGCAGGTCGCGGCGCCGGCGCGAGCGGCTCTTCGGGAACGTCGATGATCGGGCTCTCGGTGGCCCGTGGAACGGGTTCCTCCCGCTCCTCGCGCACCGCGGTGACGCGGCTGCTGGTCACCCTGTCGGGCCTGGCCTGGTAGGCGCGATCGGTTTCGATGGCGGGCCGGTGCGCCAGGTCGGCGTCGAAGAGGATCTCCAAGTTGGTGCGCAGCGCCGCCAGTTCGGCCCGCAGCGCGGCGACTTCGTCGGCGGACTGGGCCCGCAGCTCCGAGGACAGTTCCCGGCGCAGGTGGGTCTCGACCGTCAGCTCGTATTCACGCCGCGCGGAGATCTCACGATCCAATTGCAGGTCGTAGACCAACTTCAGGTCCCGCACCTTGGCTTGGTCGGTGTCACTCTGGCGGCGATAGATCACCGAGACGAACGCGCCGACCACCGCCGCCCACAGCGAGAGGATGACGGCGAGCTTCAGCAACTCGACTCGGTTGGTGAAAACCAATGCGGAACTGGCCGTGATGGCGAGGACCAGCAACACTGTCAACAGGAGCCAACCCGGCCTGCGGCCGCCGCGCCGAGCCCGAGCGCCGCGGGACAGAACGGTCATGGGCCGACTGTACCCGGGCGAGGTCACCGAGCGTGTCGCCGCGCGCGGCGATTCGACGCCATTTCTGTCTAGTCTTTGACACCTTCCGGGGTCTCCGAAAGGTCCTGCGGCGACTTGCAGCAATGCTCCAACCACAGTGCCGCGACCACGAGCGCCAGCGCGCACAGCGCCGCCACCACCGCCCCGGTGGTGTCCTCGCCGGCCACTCGCAGCGTCGCGCGACGCGGAATCAGGTACGCCAGCACCGCAATCCACCAGCCGAGCACCACCGCCCCCAGCCACGCAGAAGCCTTGGCGATCACCACGCTGCGCGCGACGGCGATGGGGTGCATCCGGTCGCCGCCGACGCCGATCTGGCCTTCGCTGATCTTCTTCTTGATCTGCCATCCCCAGCCGGCGAGGGCCACCGCGACGGCGGCCAGAGACAACCCCGTCCAGACCGTCAGCGGCGGAAAGTAGCGGTACAGCATCAACACCAGCAGATAGCCGACCACCGCTGCGGCGGCGGTAGCGATGGCGAGATCACGCTTGCGGGTGGGACCCATCAGCTGTCGACACCGAGCACCAGTGGAGTCAGCCGAACGCCGTCGCGATCTCTGGTATCGAGGGCGTCCAACAGCCGCGAAACCTGTTGCGCGGTGCCGTTGACCGTCAGGTCGGCATCGGGGTCGGTGGCCAGCCAGGGAATCAAGACGAAGGCCCGCAGGTGCGCCAGCGGATGCGGCAGGGTCAGGCCCTCGTCACGGGAGATGAGCTCGGTCGGTCCGTCGTGCACGGTCACCAGGTCGACATCGAGGGTGCGGGGGCCCCACTTCTGCCCGCGCATCCGGTCAGCGGCCTCTTCGAGCCCCTGCGCGAACCGGAGCCACCCGTGTCCGTCGAGTTCGGGATCCTCGGCGATCACCACCGCATTGAGAAACGCCCCCTGGTCGACGCCACCCCAGGGATCGGTCTCGTAGACCGGTGACACCGCCCGAATCCGGTCGCCGAGCGCGTCCACCACGGACTGCAGCCGGGCGAATCGGTCGCCCAGGTTCGAACCGACGGACAGCACAACGCGGCTCAAAATCCACCGCCTGCCGTCGGTCCGGTGCCGCGACCACCGCGGCGCGATCGGCGGGCCACCACCGCGACGTCGGCGAAGGTCAGCGGAATGGGCGCCTGCGGTTTGTGGACGACGACCTCGGTGGCGTGCACCCGTTCGTCGGCCATCACCTTCTCGGCGATCTCGGCGGAGACGGTCTCGATGAGATTCCTGGCCGGACCGCCGACGATCGCCGCGGCCTGCTTCGCCAGCACGCCGTAGTCGTAGGTGTCGGTCAACTCATCAGAGGCGGCGGCATCGGCCAGTTCGATCCACACCGTGATGTCGATCAGAAAGTCCTGCCCGTCGCGGCGCTCATGGGAGAACACGCCGTGATTGCCACGAACGGCCAACCCACGCAATTCAATTCGATCAACCATCTGCCATACCTCCGTTCGTCCAGGCTTCGACGACCTTGAGGGCGTCGGCGGAGGCACGCACGTCATGCACCCGCACCCCCCAGGCACCCTGGGCAGCGGCCAGCGCAGAGATCACAGCCGTCGCCGTCTCCCGACCACCTGGCGGCATCTCGCTGCCGTCGGGATTGGCCAGCAGCGTCCCCAGAAAACGTTTCCGCGAGGCACCGATCAGCACCGGGATGCCCGTCGCGACGAACTCCGGCAGCGCGTGCAGCAGCGCCCAATTGTGTTGGCCGGCTTTGGCAAAACCCAGCCCGGGATCGATGATCAGATTGTGCGGTGCCACGCCGGCGGCCACGGCGTCATCGACCGCGCGCAGTAACTCGGCCCGCACCTCGGCCACCACGTCGCCATACGGCGGCACCTCATGGGTCTGCGCGGGCCCGA
>JBEVFK010000206.1:0-26746 GCA_040512325.1 Mycobacterium sp.
ACGTCGACGTCGGGCAGGTTGCGCAGTACCTCGTAGGGCCCGATGAAGTCCAGGGCGGTGAACCCCGGGTAGAGGACGATGGCGATCTGGGTCATGGTTGTCATCGTGGACCGCCGGCGCACAGCGCGTCTAGGGCAACGCGCGCTTGAGCGCGATCCCCACCGGCGTCGCGTGGAAGATCAGGCCGATGCCGGCACCCAGGATCGGCCAGATGGGCCAGAAATAGGTGGCGCCGGCGAAGATCGCCGTGGCCGCCCACACCGTGAGGACGATGACGACCATCGCCAGATACGCGGCGATGTGGATGCGCACGCTCAGCTTCGCGGCTCTGGCCTGGGCGGCCAGACGTTGTGGGTCGTGCCGTCGCACCGCGATCGGCAGGTCGCCGATCAGTGATTCGAGTTCGGCGGCGGTGGTGACCGCGAAGGCCTGGGTCATGCGGGTCTCGTACTCCGGAAATTGCAGGTATCCCTGACTCAGCGCCAGGCCGAGCTGGGCCGCCGTGCGTTCGCGGTCGGCGTCACCGATCCGCAGGTTCGTCATCGAGGTGGTCATCGCTGCGCTCCCATCTTGTCGCCGTCAAGATTCAATCTAGACAGTGGCAAGTTATGCGTCAAGGGTGAGTTTGCGGCGCTGCCTGGGGACAGACTGTCGATCGGGAAGCGTCATGAAACCTGACGGCCGGCAGCCAACCGGGTGCCCTGGTCAGTCAAGAGGTGAGCAGGACGGCGTGGCAGGCGCGGAGGCGAGCAGGGCGGCATGGCAGGCGCGGATGCGCGCCAGCCACCAATCCCTGCGGTCGGCCGGCGCGCGGAGCGCATGGAGCCGGGCCGCATCGGGAACGACGGGCCCGGGCGTCAGGTAACCGTCACCGGGGACGATGTTGTCGACGACGTCCTCGACGAACAGTCCGCCGGTGCCCAGTCCGCAGGCGTGGCGCAGGTCCGGCAGCGCGGCGGCCGCGGTGAGACCGACGCCGATGCCCACCGCGGAATCCAGTGCGCTGGACACCACCACCGGGATGTCGATCTGCGCGGCAATGCGCAGGAACGCCGAGATGCCGCCCAGCGGAGCCACTTTCAGCACCGCGATATCGGCGGCGCGGGCGCGCACCACCGCCAGCGGATCGTCGGCCTTGCGGATGCTCTCGTCCGCGGCCACCGGCACGTCCACCCGGCGGCGCACTTCGGCGAGTTCGGCCACCGTGGCGCACGGCTGCTCCAGATACTCCAGCGGGCCGTCGGCGGTCAGCGCCGTCGCCGCGTCGACGGCCTCGGCCACCGACCAGCCGCCGTTGGCGTCGACGCGCACCGTCGGCACGTGCGCGCGCACCGCAGCCACGCGGGCGACGTCGTCGCGCAGATGCTGTCCCGGTTCGGCCACCTTGACCTTGGCCGTGCGTGCTCCGGGAAAACGGGCCAACACCTCGGGCACCTGCGCGGCGGGGACCGCGGGCACAGTGGCATTGATCGGGATGCGATCCCGGCGGGCGGTGGGCGGGGTGGCGTAGGCCGACTCGATGGCCGAGGCCAGCCAGTGCGCCGCTTCCCGCGGTTCGTATTCGAGGAACGCGCCGAATTCGCCCCACCCCGCGGGGCCGTCGATCAGTGCGACCTCCCGGCTGGTGATCCCCCGGAACCGCACCCGCATCGGCAGCGTGACGATGTGTACGCGGTCGAGCAGCTCGTCGAGCGACGGCAACGGCAACGGCAACGACATAGGGCGATGTTATGGCGTCTCCCCATACCGGAACCGCATCAGAAGAACGTGCTGGTCTGCGTCTTGGTGCCGTTGTCGCAAGCGATCTCGATGTTCCAGTTCTGGAACTTCGGAATCGCCGGGACGATCACCAGGTCGAAAGTGGTGTTCTTCGGCAGGAAGAAGCCGCGGGTGTACCAATCCGAGCGGTAGGTGCACTGCGCGTCGACGCCGCTGCGGTCGGTGATGTGGGCCGTAAGGCCCCCGGGCCGCGGCTGCCAGGACACGGCCGGACCCTGAAGCGGCTTGGGTTCAGGGGGTTTCGGCTGGTTCGCCTGCTTGCGCGAGGGGGCTGCCTGGTTGTCCTGGGCGGCCTCGGTCCGGACCGATGTCGTGACGCAGATATGGTCGCCCGGGAAGGCGTCGCGCCAGACGAAGCCCTGAACGCAGGTGTCGGGCCCGTACGGCCCACCGCCGAGCTGCCGGTTGGCCTGCGGATTCGCATTCTCCGCCGCCGTCCGGCCGCGGACCCCCGGCGTCACACACACGGTGTCGCCGGGCCTGGCTTCGCGCCAGACAAAACCCTGGATGCAGGTGTCGGGACCGTACGGCAGGGGCTCGGCGGCGGCCTGCGGCGCCCCAACCACCCCCAGGGCGGCCAACGCCACGAGCGCTGCCGATGGCGCCACCCGCGCTCCTGACCTGATGCTTCTCATCATCGAACTCCTTCGCGGTTCTGCCGCGGCGCAGTGCCCGGCATATCAGCGACGTTAAGAACGCGCGATCCGCAGGTCGCGCGTAGCCGACTACCCGATGTGCGGCGGTCGGCGGCCTCATGTCGCGAGACCACCTGTTCCGCAGAACTGCAACACGTTCTAGTCTTGGTTCCCATGAGCGATGAACTGCTGCGCCATCCCGTGCACTCCGGCCACCTGCTCGCCGGCGCCCTCAAGCGTCACAAGCACAAGCCGCTGCTGCATCTGGGGGACACCACGCTGACCGGCGGCCAGCTCGCCGACCGCATCAGCCAGTACGTTCAGGCCTTCGAGGCCGTGGGCGCGGGTACCGGCACCGCGGTGGGCCTACTGTCGCTGAACCGGCCCGAGGTGTTGATGATCGTCGGCGCCGGGCAGACGCAGGGCTACCGCCGCACGGCACTACACCCACTCGGCTCGCTGGATGATCACGCTTACGTCCTGTCCGATGCCGGGGTGACGTCGTTGATCATCGATCCGGTGCCCATGTTCGTGGAGCGGGCGCTCGGACTGCTGGGCAAGGTGGACTCGCTCAAGCAGATCCTGACCATCGGGCCGGTGCCGCCCGAGCTGGCTTCGTCGGGGGCGACGGTGATCGACCTCAACGCCGAGGCGGCGCGCTTCGATCCGCGCCCGTTGACCGCTGCCGATCTGCCGCCCGATCACATCGGCGGGCTCACCTACACCGGTGGCACCACCGGCAAGCCCAAGGGCGTCATCATGACCGTCCAGGCCACCACCACGATGACGACCATTCAGCTCGCCGAATGGGAATGGCCGGACGCACCGAAGTTCCTGATGATCACCCCGCTGTCGCATGCCGGGGCGGCGTACTTCCTGCCGACGGCGATCAAGGGCGGCGAGATGTACGTGCTGCCCAAGTTCGACCCGGCCGAGGTGCTGCGGACCATCGAGGAGAAGAAGATCACCGCGACATTCCTGGTGCCGTCCATGCTGTATGCGCTGATGGACCACCCGGACAGCCGGACCCGGGATCTGTCGTCGCTGGAGACCGTGTACTACGGCGCCTCGGCCATCAACCCGGTGCGGTTGGCCGAGGCGATCGAGCGGTTCGGCAAGATCTTCGCCCAGAACTACGGGCAGTCCGAAGCGCCGATGGCCATCTCGTATCTGGCCAAAGACGACCACGACGAGAAGCGGCTCTCGTCCTGTGGACGGCCGACACTGTTCGCGCGCTGCGCCTTGCTGGACGCCGACGGCAATCCGGTGCCCCAGGGCGAGCCGGGTGAAATCTGTGTCAGCGGACCACTTTTGGCCGGGGGTTACTGGCAGCTGCCGGAGCAGACCGCTGAGACGTTCCGCGATGGCTGGTTGCGCACCGGCGACATGGCGCGTGAAGACGAAGACGGGTTCTGGTTCATCGTCGACCGGGTCAAGGACATGATCGTCACCGGCGGATTCAACGTGTTCCCCCGCGAGGTCGAGGACGTCATCGCCGAGCACCCGTCCGTCGCGCAGGTGTGTGTGGTGGGCACACCCGACGACAAATGGGGTGAGGCCGTCACCGCGGTGGTGGTATTGCGTTCGGACGCCTCCTCGGATGAGGCCGCCGTCGCGACGATGACCGCCGAGATCCAGGCCGCCGTCAAGGAGCGCAAGGGTTCGGTGCAGTCACCCAAGCAGGTGGTGCTGGCTGACTCATTGCCGTTGACGGGCCTGGGCAAGCCGGACAAGAAGGCGGTGCGGGCGCGGTTCTGGGAAGGTGCGGGGCGGGCGGTCGGGTGACGATGCGGGGGTGAGGGACGAGGCCCCGCTGAGGAGCCCGCCAATCCAAGTCGGTCGGGTGACGATGCGGGGTTGAGGGACGAGGCCCCGCTGAGGAGCCCGCCAGTCCAAGTCGGTGGGCTGAGAGGTGGGTCCGGGTCACCGGGCGCCCGGCACCGCTTCCCTGGCGGCCACCGAGGCCCCGTCGCCGGTGTCGAACACCTCGATCACCACATCGTCGTCGCGGTAGCGGCCTGTTGACACCAATCCCGGTGTGGCCCGCAAGATTTCATGTACCTCGTCGCCGCCGATCGGATAGTCGTCCACCGGGTGACGCCAGTGGGCGGCCAGCAGCGTCGCCCCCGGGGCCAGGCGCGGGATCTCCCGACCCAGCACGTCGGCCAGCAGGTCGGCATCCAGGTAATAGGACACCTCGCTGAGCACCACCAGATCGAATGGTCCGTCGGGCCACGGCTCGTCGAGCGCGCCGCGCTGCAGACTCACCTGAGACCGACACCCGGCGGCCTCCAGCCGGGTGGCGGCGCTGGCCAACGCAGCGGCCGCCACGTCGACCGCGGTCACGTGATCACAACGCTGCGTGAGTAATTCGGTGACGGTGCCGATAGAGCACCCGGGCTCGAACGCATGCCGGTACCGGCGGTGCGGCAACAGCGACAGGGTGATCGCATACTTGCGTTGCTCATACCAGCGGGTGGCGAGTTGCCAGGGATCGTCGGCGTGGGCATACATCTGGTCGAAATAGTCATCGGAGATCTTCACCGGAACAAGACCTCGCCCACCGCCAGCAGGCGCCGCAGCACGAACGGGGGCAGCACCGCCGGCGAATCCGGCGCGGTCTGATCGAACTGACTGTGAAAGCACTGCGCCGCATTTTGTTTGCGCCCCGCGGCCTGCCGGTCCAGCGGCACCGACGCGGCGCGTCCCCACGGTACCGCCGGGTCGCCCGGGTCGGCCCAGTGCCACATCCACACCGGATACTCGACCAGTTTCGCCGCCGAGTGCGTCACTGCCGACGCCGCCGCCCGGCCGACCGCCTCGTGGTCGGGGTGCCCGTCACCCTGCCAGGTGGCGGCGCACCAGGTGCCCGGCGGTTCCAGCGCCAGCATCACCGCGAGTTGCTCAGCCAGCTGTTGTTCGTGTTCGGCGATCCGGCCGTCGGGCAGGCCCAGCCTTACCACCCGGCGAACCCCGAGAATAGCGGTGGCACAGTCCAATTCGGCTCGTCGAGTGCGTTCGAGCGCCAGCTGGTCGAATCGGGAGATATCGGGGTAGGCCGCGCCCCCGTCGCTGACCGACACCACCAGGACGTCGATCCCCCGCGCGATGAGCTCGGCGATGGTCCCTCCGAGTCCGAGCGTTTCGTCATCCGGGTGGGGCGCCACCACCACCAACCCCGGGCAGTCGTCGAGGTCCAGTGGCGGGGGCCGGTCGCCGGCAAGCCAATCGGTGATCGAGGTGCCCCCTCCGGAGAGGGGACGCTCGGCGAAGCGGGCGCTGTTGCTCATCGTGGGCCGCTCACGGTCGTGCCGCCAGCCGGCCGAGCGCGGCGAGGTCCCGCTCCGCGTGGCTCTGCCGGACGTAGACGGTGAGGTCGGCGACGTTGCGGGCGTGCACTTCGTCCATCGCCAGCGGCCCGGGTCCGAGGGCGCGACCGGTGCGGGTCAGCGCCTCGTCCACGGCATGTTCGACGATGGCGCGGGCGCGGCGGGCGTGCAGTTCTGCGATTCCCGCCCGGTCGAACGGGTCGGCATCGATCTGCCCGGCCACTGATTCCAGCACCGCATCGGCGGCGGTCAACGCGGCGTCGACGGCACCCAGATGTGCCAGTGCATGTTCGTCGGCCTTCTCGCGGCGCGCACGTTCGTACAGCGGCGCAGCAACAGCACGCGCGCCACCCAACCAGCACGCGGCCACGCCGATGGCGCCGTGCCAGAATCCCGGCCGGCTCAGGTACTCCCCCGGATCGCCGACCGCGACTGCGGACACTTCGGTGAATTGCACTGAGCGCGTGTCGCTTTCCGCCATGCCCGGATTGGCCCAGGAACTCGGCAGCGGTCGCACCCCAGGCTCGGCGACAGCCACCGCATACAACGCGCGCTGGCCGTCAGCACGCTGCGCCGTCACCAACGCATTGGTGCAGAAACCGGCTCCCGAACACCATGGTTTGATCCCGGTCAGCGTCGCCTCGTCGTCCCCCGTCGCGGTCAGCACCTCGGTAGGCGCTTCGGCGGCCCACACTCCCCACAGCTCATCTGCCTCCGGCGGCTTGCCGCCGAGCTCATGCAGGATGGCCACCGCGTCGAGGTGGGCTTCGGCGATGCGGCCGGCGACGATGTCGACCTCGGCCAGGGCAGCCAGCGACCGCCAGCGCTTCGCGGTGGCGCCCCCCGCCGGTAACGGCAGGTCCAGCCTGCCGGTCTCCAGCCACTGCCGCACCAAGGAAACCGTCACGCGGAATCCTTTTCGGCCGGCGGGGACAACGACCGCAGGTGGGCGGCGAAGCCCTCGGGTGCCCGGCCGTGTTTTCGCGCCGACGTGGCCACCGACAGCGCCGAGTCGCGGTGGATCTGATAACCGGCGGCTTCGAACCGCTCGACCAGTTCCACGTCCTCGCCCGTGGGCAGGGCCCGGAACCCGCCGACCGCCCAGTAGGCGTCGGCGCGAAATCCCATGTTGGCGCCGTGAACGTGAGTGTGTTCGCCCTCGGCGCCCTTTTTGTAGCCGCGCAGATACCGACGCAAGACGGGCACGGGCACCCGGCGCGAATCGGCGATCCGTACCACGCCGAGCACCATGTCGGCCTCCGCGTCCAACTGACGGATCAGCCAGTCGGTGTCGACGAGGGTGTCGGCGTCGGTGGCGGCGTACCAGGTGCGCTCATCCGTGGGACACAGCGTGGCCGCATAGGTGTAGCCCGCGGCGCGGGCGGCACCCACGTTGCCCGCCTCCACACTGACGAAGTGGACGTCGGCCCCGTACTCGCCGGCCAGCAGGTCGCTGCCGTCGTCGCTCTTGTCGAGGACCACCACGATATGCACCGGCACCGGCGTGCACGCGGCACTGGTCAGCACCGCCCGTAGAGTCCTCGGCAGATTCGCCTCTTCGTTGTGCGCCGGAATGACTACTGCGATCCCCGTGGTCCCCGCCATTGCTGTCACGGCAGGTGAGTAGCCAATTCGACCCCAATCCACACTCTTGTTGCCGTGTTGTGATGGCACGATGAGAACGTGCAACCAACCGCGGCGCTCTTCGACTTCTCCGGCACGCTGTTCCGGCTGGAGGAAGACGCGAGTTGGTTCGCCGGAATGTCGCGTGACGCCCCGGACGGGAAAGAGATAGCCGGCCACGTCCAAGCCGAATTGATGCGCAGGCTCACCGCACCCACCGGCCGTTCGGTGGACATGGGACCCGACGAATACCACGCCTGGTGCAACCGCGATCTGGCGCCGCATCTGCACCGCGAGGCCTATCTACACGTGCTGCGCGAGTCCGGCGTCGCCGACCATCACGCCGAATCGCTGTACCAGCGCCTCATCGATCCGTCGTCCTGGACGCCCTACCCCGACACCGTCGAGGTACTCGCGAAGCTCGCGTCGCAAGGGGTGCGCATCGCGGTGGTCTCCAACATCGCCTTCGATCTGCGACCGGCCTTCGCGGCGGTGGGCGCCGACCGGTTCGTCACCGAGTTCGTCCTGTCGTTCGAGGTCGGGGCCGTCAAACCCGATCCGCAGATCTTCACGACCGCGCTGGACCGGCTCGGCGTCGACGCCGCCGAGGCGGTGATGGTCGGCGACAGCGATGAAGCCGACGGTGGCGCCCGCGCCGTGGGGTGCGGGTTCATCCTGGTGGACCCGCTGCCGACTTCGCAGCGCCCCGACGGCCTGCTGCGCGCCCTCCGGGAGTACGGAATCGCGGTCTAACCTCGAAGGATGACCGCCGAACACGTCCGTCCGCCCTGGTGGCTGAAACCGCTGAACAAGGTCCTGATGGGCGCGCAGAAGGCCCGCCTCCCGATCTTCGGCAAGCAGGGGTTGCCGGTGCTCACCGTGATGGGCCGCAAGTCCGGCAAGCCGCGGTCGACGCCGGTCAGCCCCATGACTGTCGACGGCCGGCGCTACGTGGTGGGCGGCTTTCCCGGCGCCGACTGGGTCCGCAACGCGCAAGCCAATCCCAACGCGGTACTGACACACGGCCGCAAGAGCGAGCAGGTCCGCATGATCGAGATGACGGCCGACGAGGCCCGGCCGCTGCTGCGGGTGTTCCCGATCGAGGTGCCCACCGGCGTGGACTTCATGAAAAAGGCGGGCCTGGTCACCGACGGCACGCCCGAGGAGTTCGAGGCATTGGCCGGACGATGTGCGGTATTCCGGTTCGATACCGTGTGACAGGTGAGCGAGAACCCGTTTGATCCTGAGCAGTGGCGGCCCGTCGACGGTTTCGACTTCACCGACATCACCTACCACCGGGCGGTCGATGACGCGACTGTCCGGGTGGCGTTCAACCGCCCCGAGGTGCGCAACGCGTTCCGGCCGCACACCGTCGACGAGCTCTACCGCGCCCTCGACCACGCCCGGATGGACCCGTCCGTCGGCGTGATCCTGCTGACCGGCAACGGGCCGTCGGCCAAAGATGGTGGCTGGGCGTTCTGCTCCGGTGGCGATCAGCGGATCCGCGGCCGCAGCGGCTATCAGTACGCCGCCGGGGAGACCGTCGAAACCGTCGATCCCGCCCGCGCCGGACGCCTGCACATCCTCGAGGTGCAGCGGCTGATCCGATTCACGCCCAAGCCGGTGATCTGCCTGGTCAATGGTTGGGCCGCCGGGGGCGGTCACTCACTGCATGTGGTGTGCGACCTGACCTTGGCGTCGCGCGAGCACGCCCGCTTCAAGCAGACCGACGCCGATGTGGGCAGCTTCGACGGCGGTTACGGCAGCGCGTATCTGGCCAAGCAGGTAGGCCAGAAATTCGCCCGCGAGATCTTCTTCCTCGGCGAGACCTACACCGCCGAGCAGATGCACCACATGGGTGCGGTGAACCGGGTGGTCGATCACGCCGAGCTCGAGACCGTCGCGCTGCAGTGGGCCAAGACCATCAACGGCAAGTCGCCGCAGGCCCAGCGGATGCTCAAATACGCATTCAACCTGGCCGATGACGGCCTGGTGGGTCAGCAGTTGTTCGCCGGCGAAGCGACCCGGCTGGCCTACATGACCGACGAAGCCGTCGAGGGCCGCGACGCCTTCCTGGAGAAACGCGACCCCGACTGGACCCCGTTCCCCCGCTACTTCTAGCGATTTGTGGAGTCTGGGCGGCGGTGAGCGCCGCGGAAACTCCACAAATCCCTGGATAATGGCCGGTTATGCGCATCTTGCTGGCTCCGCTGTGGGTGCGGGCGATCTACTGGGGCCTGCTCGGGGCCGTCGTCGCCCTGCTGGCGAGCGCGTTCTCCTCGGGATCCCACCGCCCGATCGTGCTGAACTGGCCGACGGGCACGGGGATGTTCGTGTTGTTCACCGTGGTGTTAGGGGCGCTGCTGACCTGGCGCACCGAGACGGCCCGGCTGCCGTACACCCCGCAGGTCGCCGGGCTGACGTCCGGGCAACGGTCCGCGGCGATCACGGCGGCCACCCGGGGCCCGGTACCCGCCGACCCTGAGGTGCTCAAGGCCGCCGTGCGCCTGGGCGCGGTCTACCTCGAACAACACAAGGCCAATCGACAGCGTAATCAGGTACTGACGATCATCCTGATGGCGGTCGCCGTGTTCCTGCTGGTGGTCGCCGCCGTCGAGGGCGACGCGTGGGGGCTGGTGTACCCGATCATCGTGCTGATCGTGGTCCCGCTGACGCGGTGGTGGAACGAGATCGCCGTCCAGCGCACCAAACGGCAGAACCGGACCCTGGTCGAGGCACGCCGGACCACCCGTAAGAAGCGCACCTGACCGTGCGGTGACGCGCGGGCAGCCCAGCACAGTCCGCGAATTCGGTTCCGCCGCAAGGCAAATCAGCACCGCCGCGTTGCGGCCCCGTCGTGCCCTGGATGACGTCGGGTTCGTTCGGCCTGTGTAACGAACAGAAAAACGGACTCGAACTGTTGACATCGAACATTTCGAGAGTGAATATGAACTTACAACCTGTTCGTTTCGCCCCATCCACCATTAGGGGTTCCCATGACCATTGCCGACGCCAACCCATCCCCGTCGACCTCTGCCTCCGGAGAATCGGCACCTGTTGTGCACACCAATCTCAAGACCGGGTCGGTAGGCCTGGCCGGTGTGCTGATGCAATCCATCGCCCAGATCTCGCCCACACTGGGCATCTTCTACACCATCGCGTTCACCACCAGCCAGGCCGGCGGAGCCGCACCGCTGACCTATCTGGCAGCCTTCGCGGTCTGCCTGATCCTGGCCGTCCCGATGATCGGACTGGCCCGCCACCTGCCCTCGGCGGGCGGCTTCTACACCTACGTGGCCCACGGAATCGGGCCACGCTGGGGATTCATGACCGGCTGGCTCTACGCCATCATGGTCACCATCGTGCCCGCCGCACTCGCCGCCTTCACCGGTGCGGTGATCGAGGATCAGCTGGCAGCCAAGTACGACGTCAGTGTGCCGTGGTGGGCCTTCGCCCTGGCCATCCTGGCGATCTGCTTCGCCTGCGCCTACCGGGGCATCGTGATCTCGATCCGCTTCCTGGTGGTCATGACGATCTTCGAGATCATCGTCGGCCTCGGGTTGTCGATCACCGGTTTCTTCAACCCCGGGCCGGGTGGCGTCTCGCTGGCCGGCTTCAACCCCGCCAACATCGACTCGTCGTCGGCCTTCTTCCTCGCGGTGGTGCTGTCCATTTTCGCCTTCACCGGGTTCGAGTCGGCAGCAGCGGTGGGCGAAGAGTCCAAGGATCCCAAACGTCTTGTCCCACTGGCGATCATGGGTTCGCTCACGCTGATCGGCATCTTCTACGTGGTGTGCGCCTGGGGCCTGCAGACCGGCTGGGGAGTCGATGATCTCGATGCCCTGTCCGCCTCACCGACCGCGCCGGCATTCGTGCTGGCCGACCGGTTGTGGACCAGCGGCGGTTCCCTGATCGTGCTCATCGCGCTGGTGAACTCCGGCCTGGGTGTGTGCATCGCCTGCAGCACCAGTGCCACCCGCACCATCTTCGGCATCGCCCGCACCGGCGCACTGCCCGCCGCCCTCGCCGGGGTGAGCAAGCGCCACGGCACTCCCGTGACCGCGGTGTACGTGCAAACCGCTGTGGCCGTGGGCATCTGCTTGGCGGTCGGCCTTCCGCTGGGTCCGTACAACCTGTTCAACCTGCTGGGGACGACGGGCACGTTCGTCTACATCCCGATCTTCATCCTGATGAACATCGCCGCCTACCGGTTCTTCCGCCGCCACCATCCGGCCGAGTTCAGCGTGCTGCGCTATGTGGTGTGCCCGATCATCTCGAGCGCCGCGCTGCTCACCATCGGCTACAAGTCGATCGTGCCGCTCCCGGCGGTCCCGATCGCGTTCGCACCGGCGATCGCCGTGGCCTACATGTTGCTCGGAGCCGCGATCCTGTTCGGGCGTAACCTTCGGCCGGGGCACCGCGATTGGATGGCGAAAGCCGGCGAGCTGCCCGATATCGACACGAGTGCACGATGACGGGAGCAGACCATGGACGCCGATGAGCGCAAGCGCCGAATCCTGGACCTGCTCAACGCCAAAGGCGAAATCTCCAACACCGAACTGAGTACCCTGCTTTCGGTATCGGAGATGACGGTGCGCCGGGATCTGAGCCAACTGGAGGACGAGGGCCTGCTGCGACGGGTACACGGCGGCGCGGCCCGCACCGCCAGCAGCAGCTTCGAACCCCCGTTCGCGATGCGCGCCCGCACCAACACCGACGCCAAGCGGGCCATCGCCGCCGCGGTCGCCAACACCCTGAAGGACGGCGAGACCCTGGTCCTCGACGGCGGCACCACCGGCACCGCCATCGCGGAGGCCCTGGTGGGGCGGGAGATCACGGTCTGCCCGCTGAACCTGCGGGTGGCCGATATCCTCGCGTCGTCGACAGCGACGCGGGTGATGCTGCCCGGCGGCTTCGTTCGCCACGGTGAGCTCTCCTTGAGTGGACCCGCGACCGAGCAGACGCTGCGTGATCATCGCTTCGACACCTACGTGATGACGGTCTCCGGGATCAGCGGCGATGCCGGCCTGACGGAATGGAACGTCGAGGACGCCGCCGTCAAACGCGCAGCGCTGGCGTCGTCAGCCCGGTGCATCGTCGCCTGCGACTCGTCGAAGTTCGGCCAGGCGGCCTTCGCGCGGGTGGCACCGCTTTCCGAGGCCCAGATGATCGTCACCGACGCCAACATCACCGCAGATCACCGAACGGCTGTCGCCGCCACCGGCGCCATCATCCACATCGCTTGAGCACCAGAGGATTCCAATGTCCACCTCAGGACTACCCACAGAAGTAGACACCATCGTCATCGGCGCCGGCACCGGCGGATGCGGCTTCACCAACATCCTCGCCACCCACAGCGGGGACGACATCTTGGTCCTCGAAGCCGGACCCGATTACGGACAGCGCGATTCCGGGACCTGGCCCGCCGATGTCCTGGACGCCAAATCGGTTCCGCTGTCGCATGACTGGTTCCTGGAAGGCTGGGGTTCAGCCGGCCACACCCGCGATCTGCCCCGAGCAAAAGTGGTGGGCGGCTGCTCCTCGCACAACGGCTGCACCATCTCGCGCGGTGCGCGCTACGACTACGACGAATGGGCGCGCGGCGGTAACCCCGGCTGGGAAGCCGAAACCGTTGAGCCGTTGCTCGATTGGGGACACCGGCTGTTCCGGACCAGGCGCTACACGATGGGTGAACTGACGGTCGCCCAGGCGGCGTTCGTCCGGGCCGGGATCGACAGCGGACTCCCCTTCGCCGACGATCTCGACGACCTCGAAGCGGCGGCAGGCATCGGGCCCATGCCGGTCAACATCGTCGACGGGGTGCGCTGGAACGCCTCCTTCGCCTTCCTCGACCCGATCCGAGACCGGCCGCATGTCACCATCGCCGGCAATGCCGAGGTGCAGCGGATCCTCCTGGACCGCGGCCGAGTCACCGGAGTGCTGGTCGCACTGCCGGGCGGAGGCGCCACGACCGTGCGCGCCACCCGAGTGGTACTGGCCGGCGGGGCCTACCACTCCCCAGGGCTGCTCCTGCGCTCCGGCATCGGAGCGGCCGACGCACTGCGCGGAGTGGGTGTCGACTGCCTGATTGATCTGCCCGCCGTCGGCGAACACCTGCAGGATCACATCTGTGTGCAGTTGGACTTCCGTGGCAGGGACGGCCTGCTCGACGAACTCGCCCTCACCCCGTGGAATCCCGACGAGCAGACCGTCGGACGGGCTCGCTCGTCGCAGTGCGATCCCGGGCCGTATGACATGCACGTGTTCATGGTCGCGGGCGCCAACAGCGGTCACCCCGGCCTGCCGCCGATCTCGCTGTACGCCGGTGCCATGCGCGCCAAATCCGAAGGGCAGGTGCGCATCACGTCACCCGATGGCACCCTGGCCATCGACCACCGCTATGGCACCGATCCCGAGGGCCATGACCTTGCGGTGCTGCGGGAGGCGCAGGATCTGCTCGAATCCATCAGTGCCCAGCCGGAACTCGCTGCCATCCTCGGCGACGCAGTCATCGGCGACACACCCCCGCTGAAGAACATCGCGCCGTACTGCCACCCGGTCGGCACCTGCCGGATGGGGCCCGACCCGGGCCGGGGCGCTGTCGTGGACCACACCGGCCGGGTGCACGGCGTCGACGGTCTGTACGTCGCGGACGCGTCGCTGATGCCCGCCATCACCCGCGGCAACATCAACCTGCCGACAGCCATGATCGGCGCCCGCGTCGCCAGTGGCCTGGTCGGCATCGAACCGCGACTTGCTGTCGCAGCAAGGAGTACCACCTCATGAAATCGTCCTTCGAACTCGACATCGATGATCAGGCGGCCGCACTGTCGGCGCTCGACGCGGCCTCCACCCCCGAGGGTCTCGATGCGATTGTGCACGGCACCTATGACCGCATCATCCTGACCGGCATGGGATCGTCGCACTATGCGGCGATGCCCAGCTGGCGTCGCCTGATCGACGCCGACAAGACGGCGTGGTGCGTCGACGCCGGGCGACTGCTCGACAACCCCCGCCTGATCACTGCCGACAGCCTGCTGATCGCCACCTCCCAGTCCGGCGCCAGCGGCGAAGTGGCCGCCCTGCTGGATTCGTTCGGCGAAAAGACCCGTCCCGCTGCCATTCTCGGCGTCACCAATGACCCGTCGAGCAGACTCGGCGCCGGAGCCGACTACACCTACCCGATCCACAGTGGATCGGAAGCCACCGTGAGCACGAAGTCCTACCTGAACACCCTCGCCGCGCTCAATGACCTGACCAGCCGCATTCTGGGCGTCCGACCCGATGACGTGGGCGCTACCGCACATCTGGTGGCGAACCTGATCGTGCCCGGCGCGATCGACGTCCTGGCCCAGACCTACGTGGACGCCCCCGATCCCCGGCTGGCGTTCATCGGCTACCAGGATCACGCCGCCACTGCGCTCTACGCCGGCCTGATCACCAAAGAAGCCGCCAAGGTTGCTGCGGAAGGCTATGTGGGCGGTGAGTTCCGGCACGGCCCCCTCGAGCTGGCCGGCCCGGGGCTGATCGCCGTGTTCTTCGGTGGAGCCGACGCAGGCGAGAACGAGTCGCTGCGCCGACTTGCCGCCGAGGTCGCCGACTCCGGGGCGGCGGTGATGGTGCTCGGGCCCGCACAGATCCCCGGCACCGTCGAGGTCCCGGTGCCGAACATCCATGCCACCGGCCAGCTGTCCCACGGCGCGGTACTGGCTCAGCATCTGGCCGTGGCGCTCGCCAAGGCGAGGGGAATCACCCCGGGCGACTTCGCTTTCGGCAACAAGATCACGACGGCGCTATGACCGTCGGGGCCGTCACGGTCGGTATCGACCTCGGCGGCACCGGCACCCGGATCGTCCTGCTCGATGTGGGCGGCAACGTCGTCGGGGATACGACGCAGCCCACCGCAGCGTGGGGCAACGGACCTGGCGCGGTGGTGGCGCTGACTGAGGCGGTGCTGACGCTGGCAGGCAGTGCGACCGTCAGCGCAGTCGGTATCGGCGCGAGCGGACCCGTCGACGCCGACGGGATCATCCGCAATCCCGACACGCTGCCGGCGTTCAGCGACGTTCCGCTGACCCTACCGTTATCGGAGCGCCTGGGTGCACCGTGCGTCATCGACAACGACGCCGCCACCGCCGCCCTCGGTGAATACCGTTTCGGGGCCGGACGGGGATGCACCCGACTGCTGATGGTCACTCTCGGCACCGGCATCGGTGTGGGCGTCCTCACCGAGGGCCGGCTGTTCAAGGATGCGCACGGACTTCACCCCGAGGCAGGACATCTCGCCGTCGCAGGCCCGGCCGCGGCCTGCTACTGCGGATTGCCGTCGTGCTGGGAACAACTCGCATCGCGGACCGCGCTGCGCCGCCAACTCGACACCGATGTCGACACCGCTGCGCTGGCCGCGCGTGCCGGCTCCACCTCCACCCTCGACTCCTTTCGCCGCTACGGCGACTACGTGGCAGCCGGGCTGTCGACCCTGATGACGGTGTACGGCCCCGACCGGGTGGTGATCGGCGGCGGCGCCGCGCAGTACTGGGATCTCTGGCGACCGGCCGTCGAATCCGGCGCCGGCCAACGCGGCCGTTTCGGATCGTCGGCCGACATCGTTGTTGCCCACCTCGGCACACTCACCGGGGCGATCGGTGCTGCCGCACTGGCCGACGCTCACCGCGCCGCCGCGCGATAGCGCGCTCTGCGGGGCACACCGCATCGAAGTCTCGGCCAGCAAACCAGGGCCTGGCTGCGCCGTGGTGTAGATCGCGCTCAGCACATCTCGATTTATGTGCTTGTCGCCGTTCGCCTGATGTGTGCACACGCAAAAATTTGACGCAGCTACGCCCAGCTCAGAGCACTTCACCCCAACAAAACTGACGCTCCGGTTGCCAAATTTCGCGACCGGATGCATCTTTGCTATATCCGCATCGGCAAGTTCATTTTGCCACTGCATTCCCGCTCGACGGAGAGCTGAAACATGAAATCTCTCGACGTGCTCATCATCGGACTCAACTACGCCCCGGAGCAGGCCGGCATCGCGCCGTATACCACCGGGCTGGCCAACGGCCTAGCCGCCCGCGGCCACCGCGTCCGGGTACTGACCGGACTCCCCCATTACCCACAGTGGGCCGTCACTCCTGGTTACGAGAATGGGCGGGTTTACGGCGCCACCACCGGCAAGCCAGAGGTGGTGCATCTGGTCCACCACGTCCCACCGCCGAACAGTCTGCGAGGACGCCTTCGCATGGAGCTCAGTTACGGTCGGCGCGTCGCACGTGCCGGGTGGGGATCCCCGGACGTGGTCGTCTGCGTCAGCCCAGCGCTGCTGGCTACCCGACTCGCGATTGCCCGGGCAAAGTCCATGCGACGACGGCCCGGTATCGGGGTCTGGGTGCAGGACCTCTACGGGATCGGCGTGGCCGAGACCGGAGTCCTCGGCAGTCGCAGCGGTTCCGCTGTCGCCGCCGTAGAAGGCGAGGTGCTCAGATCCGCCGATCGCCTGGCCGTGATCCATGACCGGTTCAAGACCCGTGTCGTCGACGACCTCGGAGTTTCACCCGACAAGGTTTCGGTGATCAGGAACTGGACGCATGTGGGTCCGGTCGACCCCTCGCTACGGGCCGATGCGCGCCGACGACTCGGTTGGGGGTCCGACGAGATCGTGGCACTGCACGCCGGAAACATGGGAGCAAAGCAGGGGCTGGAGAATGTCATCGCGGCGGCGTCGCTGGCTCACAGTAGTTCTCCACGTGTGCGTTTCGTACTCATCGGCGATGGAAATCAGCGGTCCAAACTCGAACTCCTCAGCCGTGGAGTGGAAAGGGCCGAGCTCGTGGCCCCTCTGCCCGACGATGAATACCGGGCGGCCCTCGTTGCCGCTGATGTCTTACTTGTCAACGAGAAGCCCGGCGTCGGCGAGATGGCGGTGCCCAGCAAGCTCACCTCGTACTTCACCTCAGGAAATCCTGTGGTGGCCGCGTCCGGATTTGACAGCATCACCGCCGCGGAGGTCAAGAGCTCCGGTGCCGGTCTCGTTGTCGCACCTGATGATCCGGCGGCACTCCTGGCGGCCGTGACGAGGCTCGGAGCAGACCGCGAACTCGCGGATCGGCTCGGACGGGCCGGAGTCGAGTACTTTCACCGCACATTGTCGATGGTCTCGGCGATCGACGAGTTCGAGCAGTGGATCCGGCAACTCGCCCCCGTACGACACCGCAGTCCCTCCAACCACGAGAGGTTGATCGGCCAATGACCAAAAGAGCGCTCATCACTGGAATCACCGGGCAGGACGGCTCATACCTGGCCGAGCTCCTTCTGCAGAAGGGCTACGAGGTGCACGGCTTGATCCGCCGGTCATCGAGCTTCAACACCGCCCGGATCGACCATCTGTATGTCGATCCGCATGACCCGAATGCCCGGCTGTTCCTTCATTACGGTGATCTCAGCGACGGCGTGCGGTTGGTGACCCTCCTGGCCAAGATCGACCCCGACGAGGTCTACAACCTGGCGGCGCAATCTCATGTCCGGGTCAGCTTCGATGAGCCCGAACACACCGGCGATACCACGGGTCTGGGCTCGACGCGGATACTCGAAGCCGTCCAGATGGCCGGCCTGCGGTGCCGGTTCTATCAGGCGTCCAGCTCGGAGATGTTCGGCGCGAGCCCTCCTCCGCAGAACGAGGACACCCCGTTCTATCCCCGGTCGCCCTATGGCGCAGCCAAAGTGTATTCGTACTGGATCACCAAGAACTACCGCGAAGCCTATGGCATGTTCGTGGTCAACGGCATCCTGTTCAATCACGAATCACCACGCCGTGGCGAGACTTTCGTCACCCGCAAGATCACCCGAGCAGTGGCACGCATCAAGGCTGGTCACGAACCGTACCTCTCCATGGTGAATCTCGACGCCGAGCTCGACTGGGGATACGCACCCGAATACGTCGAAGGTATGTGGCGGATGCTGCAGGCCGACGAGCCGGACGACTACGTGCTCGCCACGGGTCAAAAGTACACCGTGCGAGACTTTTTGGAGTTCTCGTTCGACTACGCCGGCCTTGACTGGCAGGACCACGTGCGTTTCGACGACCGCTACTTGCGGCCCACCGAGGTCGACTCGCTGATCGGAGACGCCAGCAAGGCAGAACAGAAACTCGGCTGGAAAGCCAATGTGCACACCCCTGAGCTCGCGCAGGTCATGGTGGAGGCTGACATTCGGGCACTCCGGCTGGAGGGACGGCCGTGGATCGATCAGCCCACCATCCCCACCTGGCAGCTCAGCGCATGAGCGGCTGGCCGTCCCCGAGCCCTTTCTCAGTGCGGCGTGACAGTGTCACCTACATTGCGGGCCACAACGGCATGGTCGGCTCCGCGCTCTGGCGACGGTTCCGTGGAGCGGGTTTCACGAATATGGTCGGACTCCCCTCGGAACAACTGGATCTCACCGATCGCGACGCTGTTTTCTCGTTCTTCAGCTGGGTGCGTCCCACAGTGGTGGTGATGGCGGCGGCGAAGGTCGGGGGCATTCGGGCCAATGACCGGTATCCGGCCGACTTCCTGTCGCTGAACTCCCAGATCCAGTTGAACGTCATGGACGCCGCGGTGTCCGTCGGAACCCCGCGGTTGCTCTTTCTGGGATCGTCGTGCATCTACCCGAAACATGCGCCACAACCTATTCCCGAAAGCGCCTTGCTCACCGGGCATCTCGAGCCCACCAACGATGCCTACGCTATCGCGAAGATCGCAGGCATTGTGCAGGTGCAGTCCGTGCGCCGGCAGCACGGGCTGTCGTGGATCTCGGCGATGCCGACCAACCTCTACGGTCCCGGCGACAATTTCTCGCCCGAAGGCTCGCATGTGCTGCCCGCCTTGATCCGTCGATATGACGAGGCAGCCCGCGAGGGTCAGCCCGTTGTGACGAACTGGGGCTCCGGCAATCCGCGCCGAGAATTCCTCCATGTCGACGACCTGGCAGACGCCTGCCTTCACCTGCTCGACAACTACGATGCCGCGACGCATGTCAACGTCGGCGTGGGGCGAGACACCGCCATCTCCCAGATCGCCGGGATGGTGGCCGAAGCGGTGGGCTTCGACGGTGAAACCCGCTGGGACACCACGATGCCGGACGGCACACCCCAGAAGCTGCTCGACGTGACTTTGCTGCGTCAGTCCGGCTGGGCATCGAAGATCGGCCTCCGTGACGGCATCGCGTCCACCATCGAGTGGTACCGCCACAACCGGGATCGAGTTCGGCAATGACTGCCCCGCGCCGCCGCTCCCTGGCCGGCTTCACCGGAGCCGGTTACGACAAGGGCCGTAACGTCTTCGTCCAGATCGGTTGGTTTGTGGCCTCCAGCGTCTTGGTGACGCACTGGTGGTGCCCGGTATCCGTCCGAGTCGCGGCGCTCCGCCTCTTCGGCGCCCAGATCGGACCGGGCACGTTGATCAGGCATCGCGTGCGAATCCACTGGCCGTGGAAGCTGTCGATCGGCACCAACTGCTGGGTGGGCGAGGGCACGTGGATCCTGAACCTCGAACCCGTCACGATCGGCGACAATGTCTGCGTATCCCAAGACGTCCTGTTGTGCACCGGAAGCCATGACCGGCGATCACCGACCTTCGAGTTCGACAACGCACCCATCCATGTCGGTGACGGCGCCTGGGTCGCCGCCAGGGCAACGGTCCTGCGCGGAGTCAAGATCGGCGCCGACGCAGTGGTCGGAGCCACCGCACTCGTCACCACCGACGTAGCGTCCGGCGCGCTGGTGGCCGCTCCCCGCGCCGGCCTCGTGTGATCGTCGAGACGAGAACATGCGAATCCTGCACATCGTGACCCTGCTGTCTCCGGATTCCGCCTACGGTGGACCCGTCCGAGTGGCACTCAATCAATGCGCCGCGCTGAACAACCGCGGGCACCACACCACCGTCGTCGCGGCCGCACGCGGCTACGCGACGCCGCCGACATCACTGGATGAGGTTGACGTCCAAGCGTTCCCGGCTCACATGACGCTTCCCAAGATCGGATTCGCCGGTCTCCGGGGAGTCGGGATGTCGCGATGGCTGCGAAGTCAGTTGCGTGATATCGATGTGGCACACATCCATCTGGCACGGGATTTTGTCACTCTGCCGGCGGCCCGGATCTTCGCCGCAGCCAAGCTTCCCTTCGTGGTGCAGCCTCACGGAATGGTGGACCCGAGCAGTCGCCTGCTGGCCAAGCCGCTCGACCTGATGTGGACCCGCCCCGCTCTGTCGGCGGCCGACACGGTTTTCTACCTGACACCGCGGGAAGCCGTCGAACTCCGCACCGTGGCCGGTAGGCATCTGAGCCTGCGCGAACTCAACAACGGTGTGCCGGCGGCCGCGTCCGCGCCGTCGTCGGCACACGTGAAGAGCCGCCCGGAAGTGCTGTTCCTGGCGCGTCTCCACCGCCGCAAACGCCCTGAGATGTTCGTCCAGATGGCCCAACAGCTGTTGCGCGAAGGATTCGATGTCGACTTCGCCTTGGCCGGCCCCGACGAGGGCGCCAAAGGGCAGGTGTACCAACTGATGTCCGCATCGCCAGATCGCCGCATCCGGTACGAGGGCCCCGTTGCCTCCGGTGCCGTGTCCCGCCGCCTGTCGAAGGCCAGTATCTACGTGCTGCCTTCGGTGGACGAGCCGTATCCGATGAGTGTGTTGGAAGCGATGGCGGTGGGCCGACCGGTGGTGGTGACCGATACCTGTGGGCTGGCACCTCTGGTCAGCGCCACCCGTAGCGGTGTGGTGGTGGGCGCCGACCTCGAATCGCTCACCGATGCCGTGCGTCAACTGCTCACCACGCCGGCGTTGTGGCGGGAGATGAGCTGCAATGCGCAGCGCACCGCAGTCCAACAACTCAGCATGGCTCCCGTCGCCGACATCCTCGAAGAGTGCTATCGGCACGCGGTGGGAAAATGCTGAGCTACGTCTCCGGGTGCGCCTATCTGTGCGAAAACCTCAGCCCGCTACGGGAAATATGATCTCACGGCGCCGAGTGTTGGCCGCGGGAGCTGCTGCCACGGGCGCGGCCGTGGTCGCCGGGTGCAATGCAAGAGAGTTCGCCGAGGCGAACCCACAGTCGGTGATCTGCAACGCTCCTTTTTCGTCGCTTCCCCAGACCGTCGAAGGGTTCGCCATAGCCACCGATCCGACGTATGCCGGCGGAGCTGACCCTACGTGGAACCACGATTCAACAGACGCGATCCGGGCCGCGGTGGCATCGGGCAAGCCGGTGTATCTACCTCCGGGTTCCTACCGGTTCCACGGGCCGGGCATCGACGCCCAAGCCCCAGCCATCTACGGAGCCGGACAGGGGTTCACCACGGTCTCGCTGGCTCCGGACGTCCACTTCATCGACTCCACTCAGCCGTGGACTCGCCTGAGCCTGGCTGGAATTCGTTTTGACGGGGGAAAGGGCCATGTCAGGAACACGAGTACGCAGACCAATGTCACGGACATGCACCGCGTCATGGACTGTGCCTTCATGGATTACACCGGCTGCAGTATCTCGCACAACAGCATGGATCATCCCTACTGGAAGATCGAACGCAACATTTTCCGGGCGTCGAACTATTCGACGTCGATGGGCATTGCGCTGTCCGGGTTGACCGACGGAACGACCATCACAGACAACGCTTTTCTCTGCAACCGGGTGCATATCAAGCTGGCCCGCGGCGGCAACAACGCCTACATCTACAACAATGACTTCCTACGGTTCGGACCTACCGAAGGCCATGCGCGAGTCGACGTGTGGTTGGTGCCGGCGTCCTCGGATGTCAACGCCGGTGGAGGCCTGGTTCTCACGCGCTGCAAGTTCGGAAACGAACATCTGGATCAGCGCGACCTGCGAGTGATCTACGCCGACGAGTCGGCTGGTACCGAGACCGATGCGAGGTGGCCGATTCTCGACCGTGTCTCTGAAGGCTGGATCACCGGGCACGCGATAACCCAGGTGTTCAGCAACGGCATCGGCGATTCCGCGCTGATCCCGCTGATCCGCTCGATGACGTCGAATGTCGTCGGCTGCCAGTTCGGGCCGGTCACCCAATCGGGCAACAGTGGCGCGCCCATCATTTCCAGCTGGAATCCTCTGCGGGACAATGGGAAAAGCAATCTGGTCGGTCCGCTCCTGACCACCACCGCCATTGTCACCGACCTGCCGAAACTGGTCGTGTCTGACACGGCGTAGCCGTTTCTGCCTGCGCTACTATCCTGTGCCGTTCGGCAGCGCTCTCAGCGCCGCATCTATCACCGGGAAGAGGTGGTCGGCAAGATACTTGTGCCCATCGTCGTTGGGGTGCACGTGGTCTCGCCCGATCAACTGGGGCTGATCGGCGAACCAGGCTTCTTGAATCGGATCAACGAATGTCGCTCCCAGAGATTGCGCCACTGCGCGGAGCACATCGCGGACGTTCACCATCGCCGGGCTGGGCGACGTGCCCGGCCACACCGGACCCACGACGATCAGGGCAGCCGACGGCGCCCGATGGCGGACAGCCTCCAAGGTGTTCTGCGCTGCGGAGCTCAGCTCGTCAAGCGGCAGGTCGACGTCATTGGTTCCACCGAACACCACCACCAGATCGTCGTCGGGCGCTACCGCCCGCTGCACCGCATCCATGAACGTCACACCAAACGGACCGGGCTCCAGGTACCCACTGCCGCCGGTCGCGTCCACCGACCGCGTACTGGGCAGGCCTTGTTCGCTCAACCGCTCCCACACCAAGGCGGGCCAGCCCTGCCTATCCCGGCCGCCTTGAGGGGTGCCGGCGGTGAACGAGTCTCCGATGACGGAGACGAGTGGCCGTCCCTCATCCGACGGCGCCGCCGACTCGGTGGAGTTGGTGCCGGCGAGTTCATCCGACGCCCAGGAGACAGTCAAATCGGTGTCAGCATCATGCGGCTCCGCGAAAATCGCGATCACCAGCGCAACAACGATGGCGACACTGCCGACCACCCCGGCGATCTGCCATCCGAGATCCGGGACCCGAGCCCTGTTCATCATTGACCTCACCTCAAAGCGCGAACTGCCGATGGATGTGCCGCGGGCACCGGGCCGGCGAACACCACACTGCCGACCAGCTGAGGTTTGACGCGCTCCCTGACGAGATATCCGATGACACACAACACAATTGCGACCGAGAACACCCGCCAGACCATCCGCGACGAATATTGCAGCGACAGCACTGCGATCAGGAGCGACAGCATCAGCGGCAGGAAGGACAGAAAGTGGTACTTGCCCCGCGCGAAGTTGTATCCGGTGTAGCTGCACAACCAACTCATGAAACCGAACAGGCCGGCCTGTCCGGCCCACCCGGTGGCACCGAACCAGCACCCCGCAAAGGACAACGGCACCCATTCATAGGGCCAGTACCGCTCCAGCTCCATCGGCTGAGCCGTGCCAGGCAGAATGTTCGCGTTGCCGAGAAGCACCTGCAGCCCCACCTCGTAATGCACAGATTGTTCGGCTACCGGAACGGAGGCGAAAATCGAAGCGAGCAACTGCTTCAGAGGAAGCAAGAACGAATCCGTGGATGAACGCGCACTGTCCACCACGGTCGAAATCACGGTGGGCATGTTGATGATCCCGTGCGGCATGCCACGGGCCTGCAGCAAGACGGCGAAAGTGAATATCGCCAGCGCGAGCAGCGACGTCGCGCCGATGACCGCAACGATGTCGATTCTTCTCCGGGTCAGACCAGCACGGATCATCAGAATGGCCCCCACCAGGGGGAAGATCAGCGCCGTCCGGCTGGCCATGCTGACAAGAGTCACGAACCACGCAATCGACGTGCCATAGATCAGCCAGCGGAAGGTTCTGTTCTCCTCCCCCGCGGACATCCCGAGCACCAGGACGCCCACGATCATCGCGAGCGGAAACGCGGCCCGAAGCAGGAAATCATTGCCGTTGAATTGTCCGTAGTACTCACGGTTGAAGAACGCAGGCCCCACACCGGCGATCCAGGCTACGAGGCCACCGGTCGCGATCGTCAACAAGACGATCTTGATCCGCTCCGAGGGGCGCCACGCCCCCCGAGCTCCCGCGAGTGCGACCGGCACCCGCGGCACCAGGAACGCAGCGAACGCCGCTCCGATCGACGCCCAGAGAAATGCCTGTGACGCGAGGGACTGCTCGAAAGCAGGGGCGACAACCCGGGAGGGAAGACCTGCTCCCCCAGACTCTTTCGACCATTCCCAGATCGGGCCACCGACCGCCGCAACGAGCATGACGACGGCCATCACCACCGACGGCAATACCGATCGGTTGACCCGAAGCATGACTCCGACCGCCGCGCAGGTGGCGACCATCGCGGTGAGGAGTAATACGCTGTTCAGCAACGTGCCCCCTCGGCGCCGACGCCCGACGCACCGCGGAGCTGCCGTCCGTCACGGGTTCCGCGGACCGGACCATCCACGATCACCATGCCTTTGATGGATGTTCCATTCGCTTCCAGGATGGCGCTCACATCGACGACAGATCCGACCGACGTCGACCCCTTTCGGCATACGACGATCGTGTCGAACGGTCGCGCCATCAGCAGCGATGCCTGACGGCTGTCGTCGAGAAGTGCCGGTGCGACGAACAGCGTGTAGGAGTCGTAGTGCGGATCATCGACATCGACATCCAGCAGCGGCACCGCCCGCAGGGGGATGTCGCGACCATGTGCCGACGTAACCAACAGATCGACGAATTCGGCGCAGCCGTCGGCGGCGGTCGGAGCCACGAACAGCAGCGGTGACAACCGGGGAAAACCCATGATCAGGGCCTGCACCCGTTCGAGGTCATCAGTCATCCGATCCATCTGCACGGTCTCGAAGAACGTCGAATTGACCACCTTCCGCAGATCCGCCGGCCCACGCACCACCGGATGTTTCCGTCGGTACCAGATGCCGACCAGGAGGCCCACCAGTGCAAAGGCCATGCCGAACAGAGGAATCGAGGTGGTGGGCGCCATTCCCACTTTTTCGGCGCGGATCGCATCGGGGGTGGTGACGACGCCGACGGTGGGCCCCTCCCGGACACCGCTCTGCGCCTCCACGGTTTCCGCGAAGTCCGGAAGTGTGACTCCGTAGGCTTTCGCCAGGGCGACAGCGGCCTCCGGGGTAGGACCCGTGGCGTCTATGCGGATCAGTGATGTCTGGTGCAGAGCCGAGGCACTCACCCGGTCTGCGATGTCAGGTGGAGTCGAAGGCACATCGAGCGCGCCCGCGACAGCCGCCAGAAGGGGCTCGCTCTTGATCAACGACAGGTACAGCTGCGCCCGGTTGGACGCATACTCGTCCCCCATCACCGCATCGGTAGGACTGGAGCTCACGGGAGGTGCCACGTAGATCACGATGCTCGCGGTATACGACTTGCCGGGCAGGTACGCAAAGGCCGCACCTACCAGCACACCGAGTATCAACGCGACGGCCGCAAAGGGCCGCGTCTGTCCTGAAAACGCCGGAATACGTGTCACGTCAACATCTCCCTCTGTCCGCCATCGTTGTTGTCATCGCCCCACCTGGCGGTCCATTGCGGCACCGATCACCGGCGTCATCAATGCGGCGATTCTGGCGTGGCCGGCGTCGGTCGGGTGGACGTTGTCTCTGCCGACCAGGCCTGCTTGGGCATCGAGCCAGTGGTCGGCGATGGGATCGACGAACTGGGCGCCGGCCTCGGCGGCGGCTGAGGCCACCGCATCCGAGGTGGCCAGGAGCTGCATCGGCGGATCGTCGTCGATCCAGGTCGGTCCGATCACCACCAGCGCGGCGCCGGGAGCGATCTCGGCGACCTGCCGAAAGCTCTCTGTAGCAGCCGCTTTCACCTCACCCGGCGCCGCGACGATATCGTTACGGCTTCCCGAGATGACGACGACATCGGTTGCCGGGCTGACCAATCGGGTCACCTGATCGGGAAACGTGAGCCCCGACCCACGAGTGACATACCCAGAACCCGCACCGCTGGACGTGTCCGTGACAATTCGAACCTGCCGCGTTTCGTCCATCAGTTCACCGACCTGCGCGGTCCAGTTCATCTGGCCCTGCCCGCCTTCATCGGAACCCGCCGTGAAGTCGCCGATCGCCACGATCTGCTGGTCGAAGATGTCCGTGGCACCATGCTGTGGCGCAGCTCTCGAACTGTCGTCATTGAGCGGCAACACCGAAAATCTGGGCGGCTCTGTCACATTCATTCGAGTCGCGACGGCACCGGCCAACAGCGCGGTGATTGCTGCGAGCACTACCGCAGCGACGGTGCCCAAGGTCTTCATCAGACAATCGCCTCCGCCTTCGCCGCACTGTCATCGGCGGGCGTGGTCTCATCCGAAACGAGCTGGGTCGGCCGGGCCGCGGCCCGGAAGAGCGAGTGCCGCTCGGACACCGCCACGACGCC
>JBEVFK010000207.1:0-16678 GCA_040512325.1 Mycobacterium sp.
ATCAGCGGCCGCGGACCCCGTCCCGGCCACGTGTTGTACGGCTCGAAGTAGGTGCCGGTGACGGCACTGGGGTTGCCGCGCGCATCCGTGCTGCGGTACATGATGCGGGTACCGGTGGCCATGATGGCGCCCATCTGGCCGGACGGCTCGAGCACCAGCCGCGACGGTTCGGTGCGGATGAGGTCGCCGGGCTGCCCCGGCGGCAACGGAATCGGTGGTGTGTAGAACGCCGTGTACTCGCCCTCATTCCAATACGGATGATCGTCGTCCGCGGCCGCCATGGGCGCCAATCCACCTGCAAGGAAAGGAGTTAACCAGAACATCAGCGCAACAAGCAGGACCACCCCGACGCGGAACATTACTGGACAGTAACAAAAAGGTGGCCGTTTGGCCACGGATTCCGTACTACCAGTCTCGGGTGACACTGGACGGCGTGAGTGTCACGGCGGCCGCGGAGCCCTCCGGCAGTTCGAGGCAGAACCAGACAACGCTTCGCCGTTGACTTCACGGTCTGGTTTCGGTCTCAAATCGCGCGAAGACCGGGGTCGTTCGGATGGGCGCCGAGCGCACGGATGCTCAGCGTCATGAACTCATACATCGGCAGCGTCGCGATGATCGCGCGCAGCGCAGCCTCGTCGTCGGCCCGCCACAGTCCGAGGTTGCGCCACCCCGGACCCTCGGGACGCCACAGCCGGACGACGTGCCCGGCGGCGGCCAGTTCCGCGGCGCGCGCGCTTTCCGCGGCCCGGCGGCGGGCCAGGTCGTCGGCGGGATGGTCGGCCGGCACGTCGACTTCGATCTCGACCAGAAACTCGCTCACCGGGCGGGTGCCGGGCCGGTGGATTCGCGGACCACGAGATCCATCGGTTCGGCGACGACTTCGGTGATGGTGTCGGTGGCCGACGTCGTGGAGATGAGCTCGATGGCGCGGGCACCGAGCTCGGTC
Source organism: Mycobacterium sp. (assembly GCA_040512325.1). Classification (GTDB taxonomy): domain Bacteria; phylum Actinomycetota; class Actinomycetes; order Mycobacteriales; family Mycobacteriaceae; genus Mycobacterium. The sequence goes on from JBEVFK010000207.1 coordinate 947, forward strand.
AGCGGCATCCGCACGGTGGTCAAACGCGGGTTGACGAAGTCGGCGATCTCCGCGTCATGGATTGCCACCACCGAAACATCCTGCGGGACAATCCTTCCCGCGTCTCTCAGAGCTTCGAGGGCACCGAGCGCACTGGGGAGGTTGGCGGCGACGACGGCGGTGAAGTCCAGGCCCGCCTCGATGGCTGCGCGCATCGCATCACGACCACCGGACGCCGTGTAGTCACCCTGGACCTCGAGTTCGGGACGCAGCGCCAGCCCGGCCGACGTCAGCGCCGTGCGGTAGCCCTCGCGGCGACGGGTCGCGGTGTCGGCGCCGGTGGGGCCGCCGAGGAAGACGACGTCGCGGTGACCCAGCGCCACCAGGTGCTCGATGGCCATCTGCCCGGCCTTGCTGTCGTCGAGCACCACATAGCGTTCGACACCGCCGAACATCCGGTTCACCAGGATGTAGGGCACCCGCAGATTGGCCAGGTCGATCGCCGAGCCGCCGGCGATCAGCAACCCGTCGACACGGCCACCGGCGAGCGCTGCGTACCAGTGCGCGCGGTCCCAGCCGGCGCCACTGGCCGTCATCATGACGCTGTTCCGGCGCGCGGCGGCCGTCTCGGCTCCGGCGATGATCTGCGCGAACACGGGGTTGGTGAAATCCGGGATGATCAGGCCGTACGCGCCGGCATGCGAGCTACGCAGGCTCCGCGCAATGGCATTGGGCCGATAACCCAGCGTGTCGGCGTGGTGCCGGATCCGGTCACGCGTCTCCTCCCGCAACCGCACCGTCTCCCCGCGCAGCACGCGAGAGACCAGCGAGACGTCGACCCCTGCGGCCCTGGCCACATCGGCGAGGGTCACTCGGGCACCCGACCCCATGTCGTCAGATCTCCATGATGTTCAGGTCATTTCTCCCGGCGCGGAGGCTGGACCAGCTCGAGGGTGATCTGATCCGGATCCAAAAAGTAGCAGGTGAACCCGCCTTTGTTCGCCCCTGAGGTGATGGCCTGCGGCGGTGAGATGAACTCGACGCCCAACGCATGCAGCCGCGCGTGTTCGGCGAGCGCATCCTCGACCACGAACGCCATGTGGGACGCACCAGGGCGGTGCCGCTGCGGCCCGAACGGCTCGCCGCGCGGTACGACGTATTCGACGAGTTCGAGGTCGTGGGTCGAGACGCCGCGCGGCTGCCCCGGGACCGCGAACTGCGCGACTCGCAGTTTCGCGTCGTCATACCCGACGAGCGTGCGCGTGTAGGCGTTGTCCTGATCCTGGCGGTGAATCAGGTCCAGACCGAGGACGCCTTCGTAGAATGCCACCGACTTGTCCATATCGGCCACGGTGAAGCTGAAATGCCACACTCCTAACACGGTGCAGCGCCCACCGACTGGCGCAGGGCGGCGACGATGTCGTCGACCTGCGGGAGCAGCCGGGCCGCCAGGTGCGGCGCCGACGGCAGCCGGGAATCCTTGAGGCCCAGGCGGATCGGTGCGGTCGACAATGGTGCGCCGGTTTCGACGACGCGCGTGATGACCTCGGCACCGAAGCCCCCGGTCCTGGCGGCCTCGTGCACCACGATCAGGCGCCCCGTCTTGGCGACACTCTCCAGAATCGCGTTGTCGTCCAGCGGGTTCAGCCACACCGCCTCGATGACGTCGGCGCCGATGCCGTCGATGCCCACGAGGTCGACGGCCTTGAGCACCTTGGCCGTCATGGCCCCCCAGGTCACGATGGTGACGTCGGATCCCTCCCGGCGCTTGCGGTGGCCACCGATGGGCTGGATGGGACCGCCCACGGTCACTTCTTCCTTGGCACCGGCATACAGCGTGCGGTTCTCGATCACGATCGTCGGGTCATCGCACGCGATGGCCGACAACACGAGGTCGTAGGAATCCTGGGGCGTCGTCGGCATGCAGACCCGGATACCCGGGATGTGCAGGAGCAACGCCTCGAGGTTCTGCGAGTGCTGCGCGCACGCGCCGGGGCTGTTGCCCTGCTGCGTACGGATGGTCAGCGGCGCCGACGTACGGCCCGCCGAAACGTACCGGACGTTGGCGGCCTGGTTGGCGATCTGGTCGAAAGCCACCAGCGAGAAGTCGATCCACATGATCTCCACGATCGGGCGGCGCCCGAACGATGCCGCGCCCACCGCGGCGCCGAGCATCGCCGTCTCGCTGATCGGGGTGTCGAAAACCCGGTCCCCGAAGCGCTTCTGCAGCCCCCGGGTGACGCCGAAGACACCGCCGGGCTTGGCGAGATCCTCTCCATAAAGCAGTGTTTCGGGCATCTCCTCCAGCGCTCGGGCCAGCGCGGCGTTGATGGCGCCGCCGAAATTGAGCTTCACGGTGTCGGTCATTTTCCGCTCTTCAGGCATAGAGGTAGTCCCCTGCGGTTTCGGGTGCGACCAGCGGATCGGTCAGGGCTGCGGCTGCAGCGCTGTCCATCTCGTCGCGGGCGCGTTGTTCACAACGATCCAGTTGGGCGTCGGTGGCTCCGGCGGAGGCGAGCTCGCGGCGCAACCGGGCGATGGGTTCGAGCTTGGCGTCGGCCTCGAGTTCACCGGCGGGCCGGTACTGCTCGGCGTCGCCGATGTAGTGCCCGACGATGCGTTGGGTGTGCGCCTCGATGAAGGACGGACCACGACCCGAGATGGCCGCCTCCAATGACAGCTTCACCGCGGTGCGGACCTGCGCCAGATCATTGCCGTCGATGCGCACCGCCGGGATGCCCAGCGCCGTAGCACGCTGCGACAGATCGGGATTGGCCACCATGTCGTTGATGGGCGTCAGCTCCGAGTAGCGGTTGTTCTCGCAGATGAAGATGACTCCGAGTTTGAGGGCGGCGGCGAAGTTCATCGCCTCGGCGACCGCGCCCTGGTTCATGGCGCCGTCGCCGAAGACCGCCACGGCCACGCGCCCGGAGCCGTCGAACTTTCCTGCCAGCGCGGCACCGGCTGCGATGGGGGCGCCGGCTCCCACGATGGAGTTCTCGCCGTGGAAGCCGTGCTGGGGTGCGGAGAAGTATGCGGACCCGCCTCGCCCGCCGTTGACGCCCGATGTGCGGCCCATGAGCTCGCCGAAGATCTCCCGCGGCGGCACTCCCCTGGCGACCGCCCAGCCGTGGCCACGGTAGGTGGCGTACAGCGCATCCCGTTCGCGGAGCTGGCTGCACGCCGCGACGGCGATGCTCTCCTGACCGATCGCCAGATGGACCGAGCCGACGACGTCCTCGCCGACCCGCAGGTCGCGGATCTTCTCCTCGAGCGCCCTGATCCGCCACATGGCAGTCAGGTCCTCGAGACCTTCGTTGATGCGGGTGTTCATCGGGTTTCCTTCCACGGGCGAGGATTGCTGGTGAGCGACGCTGTCCACAGATCGACTGCCGCGCCGCAGATCTGAGCTGCCTGGCCGACGGACTGCTCGCCGGCTTCGATCTCGATCAGCGGGATCTCCGGGTGCTTGGCGAGCCAGTCGCCGAGCACCTCGGTGAACGACGTCTTCGTCGCACGGGACTTGAGGGCCAGCTCGTACACCACATCGTGGGCGTCCTCGCGGCCCAGGTGCGGAGCCAGTGAGATCATCACGGCCTCGCTCATGATGAGTCCGCCGTCGACGGCGAGGTTCTCGCGCATGCGTTCCGGATAGACGGCGAGTTCACGGGTGAGCTCGACGCTGAGCTTGAGCGCCGAGCTGGTGTTGACGAACAACGGTGGCAGCAGTGTCCATTCGACCTGCCACTCGCCCGTCGAGCGTTCGTGTCCGGCCTCGGCGGCCCGTGAGAGACCGGCGGCGGCCGAACGGGCGGCGACCGACAGTCCGATGATGGACTCGCAGTAGATCGGGTTGGCCTTCTGCGGCATTGTCGAGGACGCACCGCGGTGATGTCCCTTCGCCTCACCGAGCTCACCGATCTCGGAGCGGGACAGATCGGCGACCTCGCGGGCCAGCCGCGTCGTCGTCGCGGCCGCACCGGCGGCGATGTCGGCGGCGTGCACGATCGAGTCCCGCGCGACGTGCCACGGGATCACGGTGTCGACGAGACCGAGGCGCTCGGCCACCAGCGTGCGGATCTCGGCGGCCTCGTCGCCCAGGGCAGCCGACGTGCCACCGGCACCGAACAGGGAGACACAGCGCACGTCGTCGCGCGCCGCGAGCAGCCGGAGCCGGTGGCGCGTCACCTCCGCGAGGAACACCGCCAGCTTGGCACCCAACGTCGTCGGCACGGCCTGCTGGCCATGGGTGCGTCCTGGCATCACCGTCATGGCGTGCTCGCTCACCAGTGCCGCCAGCCCGGCGCCGAAATCGGTGAGCCGGCACTCGAGCAGCGCCAGTGCCTCGTCGAGCTGCAACGCCAGCCCGCTGTCCATGATGTCCTGTGTGGTGGCACCGAAGTGGACGCTGCCGCGGTTTTCTTCCGCCAACGCGGCGTCGATCTGGCGTACCAGCCCCAGAATCGGATAGCCGACCGTGCGGGCGCTCTGCCACAACGCGTCGTGGTCGATGCTGTCGGGATCGGCGCACACGGCTTGGATGGCAGATGTCTTGTGCTCGGGGATGATTCCGAGTGTGCCCTGGGCGTGGGCGAGTGCGCCCTCGACGGCTTTCCACGCCTCGATGGTGCGCTCGGCGGAAAACAGTTCGGCCATCTCGACATCCCCGTAGAGGTGCTGTAGGAGGTCGAACGGTGTGGCGTTCTGGGTCATCAGTTCATTTCCAATCCACCGTCGACGTTGATCGCCTGACCGGTGATGAAGGCGGCGAGGTCGCTGGCCAGGAAGGCCACGACTCCCGCGAGCTCGGCGGGTTGTCCTACGCGCCCCAGGGCGGTCTTGTCGGCCACTTCGTCCAGGTAGCGCTGCCCCGCACCGGCGCCGAACTCGGCGTCGCGGTCGGCCATGATGCCGGCCCACATGTCGGTGAGGAACACCCCGGGGCAGACCGCGTTGACGCGGACGGCCGGGCCGTAGGCCAGCGCCGCCGACTTCGTGAAGGACAGCAGAGCGGCTTTGCTGGCCGCGTAGTCGGCGGCGTTGGCGCGCCCCGACCGGCCCGCGACGGACGAGAGGTTGATGACGCTGGACCCGGGACGCATCCGCGCGGCCGCGGCCTGGGTGGTGGCGAACACCCCGTTGAGATTGATCGTCAGCGTCCGGGCCCAGTGCTCGGGGGTGAGTTCGGCGATCGGCTGGGTGCGCATGATGCCGACCGCATTGACCAGCACGTCGAGTGACTCGGCGCCGGCGGCTTCGCAGGCCAGCGCGGGCAGCTCACTGCACACGGTCAGGTCCGACAGGTCGACGCCGAGCGCCAACGCCTTACCCGATTCGCACAACGTCGCCACCGCCTCGTCGAGTCGGGTCGACGGCAGGTCCGCCAGCGCCACCGTCGCGCCGTGTTCGGCGAAAACCCTTGCGCAGGAAAGGCCGAGCCCACCCGCACCACCGGTGACGAGCACCAGCTTGTTGTCGAAGTCGAAGACGGGGGTGTTCATGAGCGCGGCACCTGGGCCTCGCCGGTGGCCATCGACGCATACAGCGCCTCGACCAGCGCCAGCGTCTTGACATTGTCCACCGCGGCGGTGGGAGCCTGCTCGCCGGTGGCGATCCAGCGCAGCAGTCCGGCCATGGGCCCGATGAACGCATCGGGGATCCAGCGCCGGGTCACCGGGTAGGGCAGCCAGCCATCCGTCGGTAGGGCACGACTGAAGATCTCGGCGGTGTCGGGGCGGCCCCGCGGATAGTCGTACAGCAGACCGAGGGTGCCGCGCACGGATCCCTCCGAGCCGTCGAGCCGGAACTCTGCGCGGTAGTCGCCACCGAGGTTCTCGTGGTTGACGTGCAGCGTGGCCCGGGTGCCGCCGGCGAACAGCAGGGTCGACATCGTCCGCGTCTCCCCCGTCGGGACCTGCCCGGGACGGCGACCCCCGGCGCAGAACACCTTGACCGGATCCCCCAGGATCGAGCGGATGGCATCGAGGTAATGGATGGAGTGGTAACTGATTTCGAGACGGTCTGATTCGACCAGCCACGGCCACGCCGAGAAGTCGGTCGCGATGTCGACGTGGAAGCTCATGGTGGTGGCCTCACCGATCCAGCCTGCCGCCAGCGCCGCGCGGGCGACGCTGATGCCTTCGTCGAAGCGCATCTGCTGGTTCACCGCGATCTTGCGGCCGTGCTGGGCCGCCAGCGCGATGAGCTCGTCGGCGGTGTCGAGATCGGGAGCAAAAGGCTTCTGGCACAACATGTCCTTGCCGGCGGCGATCGCGGCCCGCACGATGTCGGGCTGTGCGTGCGCCACCACGGCGATATCGACCACCTCGACCTGCGGATCGGCCAGCAGTTCCTCCAGCGACGAGTACACCGTCGGCAGGTCGAACTTCTCCGCGACCGTCTTGGCGCGGACACCATCGAGGTCGAAGATGCCGACCACCTCCAGGCCCGCGGCCCGATAGGCGGGCAGGTGCGCGGTCTCGATGATCGCGCCGGCGCCCACGATCGCGATGCGCCGGCGATGGTCGGCGGGCACGTCGATGTCGACGGCGTCGACGAGGGCGGTCAGTTGCTGGACGCCGTTCATGACGAGCCACCTTCCTGCTGGGGTTTGAGGCCGTACACCCGCGCGGCGGTGTGGCCGTAGATCGCGGACCGCTCTGCCACCGGCAGCGGGGCCAGCACTTCGGCGACGACATCCCACCAGCGCGTGTAACCACCGGCGAGAGTGCTGATGGGCCAGTCACTTCCGAACATCAGGCGATCAGCCCCGAACTGCGCGAGCGCGTGCCGGAGGTAGGGCTCCAGGTCGCTGGCGCGGTAGTCGGGTCCGGCCGCGGTATCGAGACCGGAGATCTTCGCCGTGACGTTGGGTGCCGCGGCAGCCGCGGTCAGCAGCGAGGCCCATGGCTCCCAGCCCTGGTCGGCGATCGCCGGCTTGGCGAGATGGTCGATCACGATCTGGAGGTTCGGGAAGGCAGCGGCCAGGCGTGGCACGTGCTCGAGATGGCGCGGCAGCACCGACACCACGTCGTAGGCCAGGCCGGCCTGTTCCACCAGTCGCAACCCCTCGAAGACCCTGTCCTGAAGTATCCAGTCCGGGTCGGGTTCGTCGTGAATCTGGTGCCGGATCCCGACGATACGGCTGTCGCGGCGGTAGCGCTCGAGAGCCCGGACGGCCTCGGCGGGGTCGTCGAGCGGCAGCCAGGCGACGATGCCGACCACACGCTCCCACCGGTCGGCGATGGCGATCATCGCGTCGGTGTCGGCGTAGGAGCCGGCCGCCTGCACCAGGATGACGTCGTCGACCGGGCTGGCCGCCACATCGGGTTCGACGTCGGCGACCTCGAACGTGCGGTAGACCGGCCCGAGTTCCGCTGTGAGCCAGGGGTAGTCAACCTTGTCGAGATCCCAGAAGTGCTGGTGGGCATCGATGATGCGGAAGTCCTCGGTCATCGGCGGGCCTGCGCTTCCGCGCGCTGCGCCTGCAGCGACCACACCAGCGAGAGCTCCGCGAAGGCCGGCACTCCGTCGAGTTCCACCCACCCGTCGACGAACGCCAGCATCTGCTGTTGCCAACGAACATTGGCGGGGTCGTCGGCCAGGGCGGCCGCCACGGCGGCGTAGTCGTCGGTGTCGATGAGATGGAACAGATCCCCATTGTGACGCCAGATGGCCCAGTCGCGCACGCCGGCCGCCAGCAGGCTCGCCAGCAGATCGTCAGGGACGCGGCGGTGGGCCTCGACGTAGGCCAGCTCCTGGCCCGGGACCAGCGTGCTGTGCAGCGCGCTCACGTGCAGACCTGCGCTCATGTCCGCGGCGCGCTGCCCGCGGCGGCCAGCTCGGTGGAATCGACTGGAGCTGTCGGGGCCGTGGGGATCTCGTTGATGGTCCGGATGCGTGAGCGTTGCTGGCGACGCAGCGCGACGGTGTACATGCCGGCGGCGACGATCAGCACGACGCCTTCGATGAGGCCCTGGTAGTTGGCGCCCAGGTTCAGGATGTTGAAGCCGTTGGCGAGTGTGATCAGGATGAGCGCGCCGACAAGGGATTTCATCACGTTGCCCAGTCCACCGAAGAGCGACGTGCCACCCAGGATCGCCGCGGCAAGGGCGGTGAGCTCGAGGCCGGTGAGGCCGGTCGGGTTGATCGAGCCGAGGCGGGCGGCGTACACGACCCCGACGAACGCGGCGGCGGTGCCGTTGAGGACGAACGCGAGCACGCGGTAGCGGTCGACGGCGATGCCCGACAGCCGGGCGGCCTCGGGGTTGCCGCCGGTGGCGTAGAGGCGACGGCCGATGGTGGTGTAGCGCAAGACCAGTGCGGCGATGGTGACGATGACGATCAGGTACATGACGCGCTGGGTGAGTTCGACGGTGAAGATCACGCCGGGCACCAGTGACATCGCGGTGAGCACGACGCCGAGGCCGGCGAACACGAGCACCCCCGGGCGTCGCCAGTTCTGCCCGGCACGCCGTGCCGCCCAGATCTTGTACGCGCCCATCGCCAGCAGCACCAGTCCGAGGACGAGGTAGAGGTTCGGGGTGATGAACCGGCCTGAGTCCATGGCGCGCAGGCTGTTTCGGGCCGCGCCTTCGGCGGCGGTGACGGTACGGCCGTCGGTGATGATCAGGACGAGTCCACGGACGGCGGTCAGTGTCCCGAGTGTCACGATGAACGCATTGATGCCGATGTACTGCACCACGACGCCGTTGAAGAGTCCGATCGCCGCGCCGCCGATCAACGCCAGCACGAACGCCGGCCAGAAGCCGATGGTGTCGAGCATCGACAGGCAGATCGCTGCTCCCAGTGCGGCCACCGAACCGACCGAGAGGTCGAAGTTGCCGGTGATCAGCACGATCGTGGTGGTCACCGCGATGATGCCCAGCAGGGCTGCCTGGTCGAGGATGTTCGAGATGTTGTTGGGCGAGAGGTACGACGGCTGACCCTGGCTGGCGGTGGCGAAGCTCAGCACCACGATCAGGACGGCGAAGGCGTACACCACGCCGGCGTTGCTGGGGTGCAGCCAGCCTGGTAGCGCGATTCGCGCGGGAGATGAGGTGTCAGACATGAACTGCCTTTCGAATGACATCGGACTCGAGTCCGTGAGCCAGCATGATGAGTTCTTCTTCATTCGTGTGATCAGCCGGGAGATCGGCGACGACGCGCCCGCCCCGGACCACCAGGATGCGCGTCGCGACCGACAGCAGCTCCTCGAAGTCGCTGCACGCCACGATGACTGCGCGGCCCTCGGTCGCGAGCTTGCCCACGATACCGAGCAGGTCGGCCTTGGCGCCGACGTCGACGCCGGCGGTGGGCTCGTCGAGCAGCCACACCCGCGTCTGCGCATACAGCCACTTCGCGAACACGACCTTCTGGGCGTTACCGCCGGACAGCTCGCTCGGCAGGGCGTCGACCCCGGACGCGACGATGCCCAGGTCGGTGATCGCCTGCTGGGCGCGGGCCCGTTCACGGCGCTCCTGCGGGAGGAAACGGCGCAAGGACAGTCGGCCGAGGTCGGTGAGGCTGATGTTCTTCCAGATCGGCTGGTCCATGTGCAGGCCCTGGTTGACCCGGTCTTCGGGAACGTAGGCGATGCCGGCCTTGACCGAAGCGCGCGGCGAGCGGGCCACGGTGGTGCCGTCAACGCGCACATCGCCCGTCGCGGAGGCGTCGCTGCGGAAGATGCCGTTGAGGATCTCGGACCGTCCCGAGCCCAGCAGCCCGGCCAAGCCGACCACCTCACCGGCCCGCACATCGAAGGAGATGTCGGCAATTCCGTTGGCGGCGTTGAGATCCCGAACTTCGAGCACCACGTCGCCGATTCCGCCGCCGGGCACCCCACCCTTCTGCAGCGCCAGCAGCTCACGGCCGGCGATGGCCTGGATCAGCCGATCCTCGGTGAGATCGGCGGTCTTCTCGTCGAGGATCGCACGGCCGTCGCGCAGCACGGTCACGTGGTCGGTGATCTCGAGGATCTCGTCGAGAAAGTGCGAGATGAACAGGAACGTGGTGCCTGCCGACGCGAGCCGTTTCACGGCGTCGAGCACAATCCGGCGTTCGGACTCCGACAGCGACGCTGTCGGCTCATCCATGATGACCAGTTGGGCACCCAGCGCGAGCGCCTGCAGGATCGCGATCATCTGGCGCGTGCCGATGGGCAGCGTGCTGACCGTCGCGTCGGGGTCGATCTCGTAACCGAGGCGATCGACGAGCTCGGCGAACCGCGTCCGCATCTCGGCCGTGGCACGCCACGGTCCCCGCTCGCCGAGGAAGACGTTCTCCAAGGCAGAGATCGTGGGAACCAGCGGGACGTGCTGGTGGATGGTGGCCAGCCCCGACCGCTGAGCATCGCCGGGATCGCGCCACGTGCGTTCGGTTCCGTCCCAACGCATCTCACCCGTCGACGGCGGTTGCACCCCGCACACGCACTTGATGAGCGTGGACTTGCCTGCACCGTTGGCCCCGACCAGGCCATGCACCGAGCCCCGCGCGACACGCAGGCTCACGCCCCGCAGGGCCGTGGTGCCGTTCGGGAACGTCTTGGTGATCTCCACGAGCTCCAGGATCGGCGGCCTGCTCTCAGCCGTTACCACTGGGGATCGCAATCGGCCACGTTGTCGGCGGTGATGGCCGGCGTGTCATAGGTGACGAACTCCGCCTTGTCCGTGTTCTCGCCGGTGAGGCGGTCATACATCGTCTGCATGGCCAGCTCGCCGAGGTCGAACGGTTTGTAGCAGACCGTGCCGTAGAGCGTTCCCGCCGAGACCCCTTCGATGCCGAGCTTGGCTCCACCGATGCCGATGACCTTCGCCTTGGAGCCGGCCGATTTCACCGCCTCAGCGCAGCCGACGCCCATGTCGTCACTCTCGGCGTAGAACAGGTCGATGTCGGGGTTCGCGGCGAGCATGTTCTGGCACGCGGACTGCGAGGCTTCGGTGGTCCAGTCACCGGGCTGCTTGGCCACCACGTCGAACGTCACACCGGCAGCCTTGGCCGGGTCGAGGAACTTGGCGAAGCGCAGCTCCACTTCGGCGAAACCGGCCGCACCTTCGACGACGGCCATCTTGCCGCCCTCGGGGAATGCCTTCAGCGCGAGCTCGCCGGCAGTGGCGCCCGAGTTGAGTTCCTGCTGGGTCACGAGCGCGTCCAGTGCCGGGTACACGTCTTCGAGTTCGCGCTCGCTGGGGTCGCCGACCTGCGAGGCCACCGCGATGGTGGGGATGTCGGCGGCAGCGAGCTGGTCCACCAGGCCGGTCGCGACACCGGAATCGATGGGCAGCAGCAGCACACCGTCGGGCTTCTGGCCGATGAGGTCCTGCACATCGTTGGCCTGCTTCTCGGTCTCGCCCTGGGCGTCGAGCTGCACCACCTTGACGCCGAGCTCGTCGGCCTTGGCCTTGATGCCGTCACCGATCGAGGACGGGAAGGGGAAGCTGAGCCCCAGGTTGGACACACCGACGGTGAAACCCTCTGTCGCAGATCCGGAGTCGGCCGTCTCGGCGGGGGTGCCGGCCTGACCACACGCCGAGAGGGCGAGCAGCAAGCTCGCTGCGGCCGTGAGGACGAGAGGGTTCTTTCGCATGCGTGTCTCCATTTTCCGGGGGTGCGCAGGTGCGCGGTGCAAAGATCCGGTCGGTGCGCCCGGTGCGGCCACCGAAGTGGTCCACAAGCGTTGCCGGGGTGTCCAACCGTCTCCCTCGCGCCGAGGCTCGAGACCGTGATCAAACGTTTGAACACGCTTACCGTAGGTGACTCACTTCATAGTTGGCAAGCCCTGTGGCCAAACACGGTGAATGAGGTTCCGGTCGGCGGGCGTCGACGGGTGTGCGTCCTGCGACGCGGGGCGCGGCGAGTCGCGTCGTACACCGCACACCCGTCGCGCGGCCCGGTCCGGGCGTCGAGCGGAGACGACGAAGGCCGGGCATCACCCGAAGGTGACACCCGGCCTCTCGTCGTACCAGCTCACGCCGAGATCAACGAAATGGCGCTGGCTACTTGAACTTTCAGGCTCAAACGTTGGTTTGGGCGCAGGGATCAGTAGCGGTAGTGGTCCGGCTTGTACGGGCCGTCCACGTCGACGTTGATGTACTCGGCCTGCTGCTTGGTGAGCCTGGTCAGCGAGCCACCGAGTGCCTCGACGTGGATCTTGGCGACCTTCTCGTCGAGATGCTTGGCCAGTCGGTAGACCTCGTTGTCGTACTCGTCGTTCTTGGTCCACAGCTCGATCTGGGCGATCACCTGGTTGGAGAAGCTGTTGCTCATCACGAACGACGGGTGACCCGTCGCATTGCCCAGGTTCAGCAGACGGCCCTCGGACAGCACGATGATCGAATGGCCGTCCTCGAACACGAACTCGTCGACCTGCGGCTTGATGTTGATCCGACGGATCTTCGGATCGCGCTCCAGGCGGGCCATTTCGATCTCATCGTCGAAGTGTCCGATGTTGCCGAGGATCGACTGGTGCTTCATCGACTTCATGTGCTCGAGGGTGATGATGCCCTGGTTGCCAGTGGCGGTGATGACGATATCGGCCCAGCCGATGGCCTCTTCGACCGTCTTGACCTCGAAGCCGTCCATCAAGGCCTGCAGCGCGTTGATCGGGTCGATCTCGGTGACCGCGACGCGGGCGCCCTGGGCCTTGAGGGCCTCGGCGCAGCCCTTGCCGACGTCGCCGTAGCCGCACACCAGCGCCGCCTTGCCGCCGATGAGGACGTCGGTGCCGCGGTTGATGCCGTCGATCAGCGAATGGCGGGTGCCGTACTTGTTGTCGAACTTGCTCTTGGTGACCGAGTCGTTGACGTTGATGGCCGGGAACGACAGCTCACCGGCAGCGGCGAACTGGTAGAGCCGCAGCACACCGGTGGTGGTCTCCTCGGTGACACCCTGGACCGACTCGGCGATCTTGCTCCACTTGGTGTTGTCGGTCTCGAAGCGTGCCCGCACCAGCGCCAGGAACACCTTCCACTCATCGGAGTCGTCGTCCTCGGTGGGGGGCACGACGCCGGCCTTCTCGTACTGCGCGCCGCGCAGCACCAGCATGGTGGCGTCGCCACCGTCGTCGAGGATCATGTTGGCGGGCTCGCCCGGCCAGGTCAGCATCTGCTCGGCCGCCCACCAGTACTCCTCGAGGGTCTCACCCTTCCACGCGAACACCGGGGTGCCCTTGGGCTCCTCGACCGTGCCGTGCGGGCCCACGACGACCGCCGCGGCGGCGTGGTCCTGGGTGGAGAAGATGTTGCAGGAGGCCCAGCGGACCTCGGCGCCGAGAGACACCAGGGTCTCGATCAGCACCGCGGTCTGGATGGTCATGTGCAGAGAGCCCGAGACGCGGGCGCCCTTCAGCGGTGCGACGTCGGCGTATTCGCGACGCAGTGTCATCAGGCCGGGCATCTCGTGCTCGGCCAGGCGGATTTCCTTACGACCGAACTCGGCGAGCGAGAGGTCGGCGACCTTGTAGTCGATGCCGTTGCGAACATCGGCGGTCAGTGTTGGTGCAGTCATAGATAGAGCCCCTTTTTCGTTCGTCAGTGTGAGCGCGCGGACGTGGGCGGCGGCGAAGCCGCGTGCAGACATCCGTGCAGATACCCATAGCCTGCGGGCTCGCGGGACAGGCGCTGTGCGCTCTGCCAGCTATGCGGTATCTATGACACCGTATCGTTCGGCGAAGGGTGTCATCAATCTGGCCAGGTCGGCGGCCACATCGTGGTCGGCTTCCGGCGGCATCGACACGTAGCTCATCGCGAGCCGGACGATGGCCCTGGCCAGCACTCCGGCGTCTTCTTCACTGGTCTGGACCCAGCTGTGGATGAACGATTCGGTGAGCCGCGTCGACGCGCGGGCGATGATGGGCGCGCTGTCAGTGGTGATGATCTGCAGCAGGTCCGGTTTCGCGACCCCGGTGAGCAGCGAGATCACCAGCGGATCCGACGCCGACTCCAGGAAGAACGCCCGGAAACCCTCCAGGAACGCCGCGGAGATGTCACCGACGTTGCTTTCGATGGCCTCGTCCACGGCGTCGACCAGGCGATCGGCCAGCCGTAGTGCGTAGCCCTGCGCCAGTCCCTGCCGGGAGCCGAACTCGTTGTAGATGGTCTGGCGACTGATGCCCGCCACCTTGGCCACATCGGACAGGGTGATCGAGGACCAGTCCTTGCTCAGCAGCAGATCGCGCATCGCGTCGAGCACCAGGTCGCGCAGCAGCACCCGGGACGCTTCGGCATAGGGGACGCGTACGGGCTTACCCTCACTGCGCCGACGTGCCACAGGGGCGAGACTGACAGCAACACCGGCCGGCGTCAACACGACACGGGGCTCACGGACGTACGACTTCGATCATCTCGAAGTCGGTCTTGGCCGCACCGCAGTCCGGGCAGCTCCAGTCTTCGGGGATGTCGTCCCAGCGGGTACCCGGGGCGATGCCGTCTTCCGGCCAGCCCAGGGCTTCGTCGTATTCGAAGCCGCACTGAAAACAGCGGAACAGTTTGTAGTCGCTCATGTCACTTCCTCGAAGTCGACTTTCTCGCGGACCGCGCAGTCCGGGCAGCACCACTGATCCGGGATCGCAGCCCACACCGTACCGGCCGGAAAACCTTCGCGCGGAGCACCTTTGGCTTCGTCATAGACGTAATCGCAGCCGGGGCAGACGTAGGTGCTCATCGTGCGGCCGCTCCGTACTTCGCCAGCACCTTCTCGCGTAGCCGCGGCTGGATGTTCACCCGGGTGATGTCACCGTCGTAGTGGGCCAGCACCCGCTTGTCCATCACCTTGCGCCACAGCGGCGGGAAGTAGGTGAGCCCGATCATCGAGGCGTAGCCGCTGGGCAGGCTCGGCGCCCCGTCCATGCTCCGCAGGGTCTGGTAGCGCCGGGTCGGGTTCGCGTGGTGATCACTGTGGCGCTGGAGGTGATAAAGGAACAGGTTTGTCACGATGTGATCGGAGTTCCAGCTGTGCTCGGGGGTGCACCGCTCATAACGTCCGCTGGCCGTTTTCTGACGCAGCAGGCCGTAGTGCTCGAGGTAGTTCACCGTCTCCAGCAACGTGAAGCCGTACACCGCCTGGATCACCATGAACGGCAGCACCGACGGCCCGAACACCGCGATCAGCACCCCCCAGAACACCACCGACATCGCCCAGGCGTTGAGCACGTCGTTCGACGGATGCCAGGGACTCTTGTCCTGCCGACGCATCCGGGCGGCTTCGAGTTCCCACGACGACTTGAGGCTGCCCCAGACACTGCGGGGCAGGAACTCCCAGAACGTCTCGCCGAACCGGGCCGACGCGGGATCTTCCGGAGTGGCGACGCGGACGTGGTGGCCGCGGTTGTGCTCGATGTAGAAGTGGCCGTACCAGGTCTGCGCCAGGGCGATCTTCGACAGCCACCGCTCCAACGAGTCCTTCTTGTGGCCCATCTCGTGGGCGGTGTTGATGGCGATGCCACCCAGCACGCCGACCGACAGGGCCAGGCCGATCTTCGCCGGCCAGCCCAGACCGCCGTCGAAGCCGAGCCAGCTCAGGTCCGATGCGGTGAACAGGTAGGCGCCGATGAGCACGCTGGCGTACTGAAACGGCAGGTAGAGGTACGTGCAATACCGGTAGTACCGGTCGTTCTCCAGCCGTTCCATCACCTCATCGGGCGGATTCTGCCCGTCCGGCCCGAAGCGCAGGTCCAGTGCCGGCAGCAGAACGTAGACCAGCAGCGGGCCCACCCAGAACGGCACCTGCGCCGCGCCGTGCCAACCGGCGTCGTTGAGC
>JBEVFK010000208.1:0-27850 GCA_040512325.1 Mycobacterium sp.
ATTGGCGACCCAGCAGGAAGTCGATGTGCAGGCGGTTGAACGTCTTGGGGTCTTCGTACTGCGGCCAATGTCCGCAGCCCTGCATCACTTCGAAGCGTGCGCCAGGGATCATCTCGGAGATGCGCCTGCCCTCGCTGACATCGGCCGTGGGGTCGTCGCTGGTCCACAGCACCAGCGTCGGCGCGGTGATGGCGCCGTATTCCTCCGCGCTGATGATGTTGCGGGCGCGGATCTCTGGGTCCTGCAGAACCATGATGTCGCGCATCGCGTCAACGAAGCCGGGCTGTCGGTAGATCCGCTGCCTGCTGGCCACGATGTCGTCGTAGTCCTTGGTCTTGTCGGCCATCAGCCACTTGATCCTGGCCTGCACCGTTTCCCAGGTCGGGTCTTCGACGGCGGCCATGGACAGCGTGATGATCCGTTTCATGACAACGGGGTCGGCCTGCGAGCCACCAGCGGTGTTGAGCGCCAGGCGTTCGATCCGGTCGGGGTGATCGGAGGCGACCTTGCTGGCCACCCACCCGCCGAGTGACTCGCCGGACAGGTAGACCCGCTGCGCGCCGATCTCGTCGAACACCGCCAGCAGATGGTCGACGTAGTGGCTGATCTCCAGCGGATGACCCGGTTTGTCGGTGTAGCCGTGGCCGAGCATGTCGATCGACCATGTCGAGAAGTGCTCAGCGTGCGATTCGAGG
Source organism: Mycobacterium sp. (assembly GCA_040512325.1). GTDB lineage: Bacteria > Actinomycetota > Actinomycetes > Mycobacteriales > Mycobacteriaceae > Mycobacterium. Next base: position 696 of record JBEVFK010000208.1, read on the forward strand.
TTGCGGACGTAGGCCTCGGCGTGACCGCCGGAACCGTGCAGCAGGACCAACGGTGGCTTATCCCGGTCGCCCGCTTGCAGATAACGGGTTCGCACACCTGCCACATCGAGGTAGCCCTGCGAGAACGTGACGCCCTGAAGGTCACTCCAGATGCTCTCGAACTCCGCCACCAGGCACACCTCTCTCGGTCTCTCGCGGAAATCTGGTTCTCGCGTTGCGCCAACGGCATGTGCTAAAATCGCACACCGATGTGCACTATGTATAGAGCATCACTCTCAGAATGACGTCTGTCAAGGGAGGCTCCAGCGTGACGCCAGCCAGTTCCGGGTCACCCACCGCCGGCATGCCCGGTTCCCAGACGCTGGCCCGCGGGTTGACGGCACTGCAGGCCGTCGCGGCAGCGCCCGGCGGGCTGACCGTGCAACAGGTCGCCGATCACATCGGCGTGCACCGCACCATCGCCTACCGCCTGCTGTCGACGTTGGCGCAGTTCCGCTTCGTCTCCAAAGCCGAGGACGGTCGCTACCGATCCGCCTCCGGCTTGGCGGTGCTGGGCGCGTCGTTCGACAACGGATTGCGGCAGGTGTGCATTCCGCATCTGCGCGCACTTGCCGACGAACTGAGCACCACGGTCTCACTATTGGTCGCCGAGGGCGATCAGCAGGTGGCGATCGCGGTCATCGTCCCCACCCAGGTCGCCTACCAGTTGTCCTTCCACGAGGGCAGCCGGTATCCGCTCGAGCGCGGGGCGGCCGGCATCGCCCTGTTGGCCAGCATGCCGCCGCGGCCTGCCGAGCGTGATCTGGTGACGCTGACCAGGGAGCAGGGCTGGGTGCTCACCCACGGTGAGATCGAGCCCAACACCTTCGGCTTGGCGGTGCCGGTACACCGACTCCCTCCGTCACCGCCGACCTGCATCAACCTCATCTCGCACCGCGAGGATGTGGTCAAGCAAGGCCGCGAGGCTGTGGTCCGCGCCGCCGAGAAACTGTCCGAGGTACTGGCCTGACATCAACACCTCTGTGCCACAACGGAAAGGATGCCTACCGTGAACTCTTCTGTCACCGATTGGGATGACGAGACCGACGTCGTTGTCCTCGGGACCGGCGGTGCCGGCCTCACCGCCGCCCTGAGCGCCGCCGCAGCCGGTGCCGACATCCGGGTATACGAGAAAGCGCCGACGGTCGGCGGCACCACCGCCGTGTCCGGCGGTATCGCCTGGATTCCGGCACACCAGCGCTCCCCCGATCAGGACCTCACGGCCGAGGCCGCGCTGGACTACCTTCGCGCACAGAGCTTCGGCGCCATGGATGAAGGCCTGGTCGAGATTTTCGTCCGGACCGGGCAGGAGATGATCGACTTCGTCGAGGCGCACAGCGAGCTACGCCTGGAGGTCGCCACCGGATTCCCCGACTACAAACCGGAATTGCCCGGCGGGCGCCCCGGCGGCGGCCGCTCGTTGGGACCGGTCCCCTACGACCTGGACCGACTCGGCGACTGGCGGGACCGGATCACCTCCTTCCCTGCCGATTTCAGCAACGTCGGCCTCGACGCCGAGACCCGCGCGCGCCTGCATGCCGATGTGAGGAGCGCGGGTGACCCGGAGAATACTGTGGTCGCGGGCGCTGCCCTGATCGCCGGGCTCCTGAAAGGCCTGCTCGACCGCGGCATCGAGCCCCACACCGATACCCGCGCAACAGAATTGATCGCCGAGAGCGGCACCATTGTCGGCGTCCGGCTCGGTGACAGGAACACCGTGCGCGCCCGCCGTGGCGTCATCCTGGCCAGCGGCGGTTTCGAATGGGATCCCACCCTGGTCGAGGCCTTTCTACGCGGCCCGATGCACGGGCCGGTGTCACCGCCGTACAACACCGGCGATTCGCTGCGGATGGCCATGGCCCACGGCGCCGACCTCGCCAACATGGGGGAAGCCTGGTGGGTGCCGGTGGTCTCCATCCCCGGCGACACCATCGAAGGTCACCAGCGCAGCCGCAGTGTCCGACTGGAACGCACCCGCCCGCGCAGCATCATCGTCAACCGCGCGGGAAAGCGCTTCGTCAACGAGGCGTGCGACTACAACTCGATGGCAGGCGCCTTCCACTACCTGGACCCGCGCGGCGGTTACGTCAACGACCCCGGCTGGATCGTCTTCGACGACCTTCACCTGAAGAAGTACGGCTTCCTCGGTGTCGACGCCGGCGACACCGTGCCCGAGTGGTTCTGCAAGTCGTCGGATCTCGACGAGCTCGGCGACAAGACGGGCATCGACGCCGCCGGCCTGGCGGCCACCCTGGCCGCGTGGAACCGGGACGTCGCCGATGGGGCCGATCCGGACTTCGGCCGCGGCGCAAGCGCTTACGACGGCTACTGGGGTGACGACCAGGCCACCACCACCGCAGGCAAGACATTGGGACCGCTGGACACCGCGCCGTTCTACGCAGTGCCGGTCACCGTGGGAGCAATGGGCACCAAGGGCGGGCCGCGTACCGACGGCGACGGCCGCGTCCTGCACGTCTCCGGTGCTCCCATTCCCGGGCTGTACGCCGCAGGCAATGCCATGGCCGGGGTGACAGGCCGGGCGTACGGCGGTGCCGGCGGCACGATCGGCCCGGCGATGGTCTTCGGATTCCGGGCCGGGCACCACGCGGCCAGCGGACGGTCGGTGGACTGAGGCATCCCGAGGGGTGGGCCATAGTGGGAGTCATGAATGGCAGCACCAGTCTGCGTGCGTTCCTGACATCCCGACGTGCAGCTATCGACCCCAAGCAGGTCGGGTTGCCCCGTTCGCCAGTGCCCCGCCGCAAACCGGGGCTGCGCCGCGAGGAGGTCGCCGTCCTCGCCGGCGTCAGCGTCGACTACTACGCCCGCCTGGAGCAGGGACGGATCGGCAACATCTCGGAGCAGGTCCTGACCGCGATCGAGGATGCGCTGCAACTCGACGACCTCGAGCGGACTCACCTCCGGTCGCTGATCGCCCCGGCGCCGGCGAAACCGGTTCCACCACGCCCGTCACGGCTGCGTGCGAGACCCGCGTTGCGGTTGTTGGTCGACGCAATGGCAGTCCCGGCGATCCTGCAGGGGCCGCGACTCGAGGTCTTGGCCACCAACCGAGCCGCCGCCGCCTTGGTCGCAGACTTCGGTGCGATGCCGCCGGCGTCCCGGAACATAGCGCGGTGGATCTTCCTCGACCCGACCGCCCGCATCCGGTATCCGGACTGGGAAGAGGTGGCCGCGCCGGTGGCGGCGACCCTTCGAGCCAATCTGAACCCCCGTGCCCACGATCCTGAGCTCGAGCAGCTGGTCGCTGAGTTGTCCTCGGAATCAACGGACTTCGCCCGCTGCTGGAGCAATTACCAGCTCTACGAGCACACCCACGGCCGAAAGCGGTTCTTCCACGAGACGGTCGGCACCATGACCCTGAATTATGAAACTCTCAACGTGCCCGGCGCGGATGGCATGTTCATCTCCACCTACACCGCCGACGCGGGGTCGCCGTCGGCGGAGATGCTGCGGCTGCTGCTGGACACCCGTCAGGGTTGATCAGTGGGGCGGATGACGATCTCGTTGACCGCCACCCGGCGGGGGTTGGTCACGATGAACGCGATCGCCGCAGCGATGTCCTCGGCGTGCAATGGCTCCACCTCGCCGAAGGCGGCCACGAAACCTTCTTCCTGGCCGTCCTTTTGGCCGAACAGCTCGCTGTCCACCCGACCCGGCTCGATGACAGAGAACCGTAGATTGCGGGTGGTGTACTCCTGGCGCCAGGCCTCGGTGGCTCCGGTCACCGCAAACTTGGTGGCGTTGTAGAGAGCCACCTGGGGAGCCGCCGCCCGGCCTGCCACCGACGAGATGTTGACGACGTCGGCCACACTGCGCGGGCTGTCGGCGGCGGCTTTCAGCAGAAAAGGCAGGGCACACTTGGTGGTGTACATCAGTCCGCGCAGGTTGATGTCGACCATGCGGTCCCATTCCTCCAACGGCGAATCCTCCGACGGTCCGTTGAGCATGACCCCGGCCGCGTTGACGAGTGTGTCCAGCCGACCCAACTCGTCCACGGTTCTGGTGATCGCGGCCCCGGCGGCGGTGGCGTCGGTCAGGTCGGCGGTGATGCTCAACGCCACCCCACCGGCCTGGCGGATCTCGTCCGCCAGCTGGTCGAGCCGATCGGCTCGCCGCGCGACGAGCGCCACGGCAGCCCCCTCGGCGGCCAGTCGGCGGGCGGCTGCGCGACCGATCCCGCTGGATGCGCCGCTGACCAGCGCAACGGTGTTCTGCAACGTGTTGGTGGACATCTGGACTCCTGACGTGGTGGGTGTGCTTTCGCATCAACACAACACGCGGAAAGGTTCAGGAGTCCCCGCCCGGCAGGCACGTATGTACCCGGTACTGCCAGTGCGCGCTAAGCCGGTGTCCAGTCGTGCACGAAGAACCGCGCGGCCTTGGCGATCGAATCCGCCACGGGTTCGGGCGTCCACCCGAGCTCGCGTTCGGCCTTGGTGTGATCCAGCGGTGACATCAGGTCGGCGATCCGCATGCCCACCGTGCAGTACATCAGGTCACGGTTCAGCACCTTCGCCGCGACGTCGGCCATCCGGGCTCCCGCGTACACCACCGGGCCCGGGATCGAGATCCGGGGCGGCTTCACACCGACGGCCTTCGCCGCGATCTCGTTGACCTCGCGGCTGCTCAGGTACCGGTCCGAGATGATGTAACGCTCACCCGGTCTACCGTTTTCGGCAGCCAGCAGCATCGCCCGGGCGGCGTCCTCGATCCCGACGAGCTCCAAGGGAAAGGGGAGGTTCACCGGCATTTTCCCGGCCGCGACCTCCGCCAGCGCACCGCCGTGCGGCGTGGGTGCCCAGTCGCCGGGGCCGTAGGTGGTCGAAATGCACAGTGCCACCGCCGGTAGACCGCTCTCCCGCGCGTAACGCAGCACAAGATCTTCGGCCGCCACCCGGGACTCGATATAGGGCCCGCCGCCGGTCCAGTTGCGCGGGTCGTCCTCGGTGACCGGCCGCGAATCGCTGATCGCCAACGTGCCTATGGTGCTGGTGAACACGAACTTGGGCACGCCGACGTCGACGGCGGCGTCGAGCACATGTCGCAGTCCCTCGACATTGGTGCGGAACAACGGCGCCGGGTCACGTAACCACATCCGGGCGTCGACCACGCAGTAGTACACGACGTCGCAGCCGGTCATGGCAGCCCGTAGCGCCTCGTCGTCGAAGATGTCTCCGTGACAACGCTCGATCGCCAGATCGTCGATTCCGCGGGTCGCGCTCGTCTGGCGCACCATCACCCGGACGTCTTCGCCGGCAGCCACCAGCTGCCGGGTGACGTGCGACCCGAGGAAGCCACTGGCACCGATCACCAGCTTCTTGCTGCGGGTCACGTCATCTCCTGTCGGTCACGCGGTTGCACGGGTCCGTCGTCGGGCCGGTCATCGATTGCCAGCGCTCCCAGCCCGAGACCGGTGAGCAGCGGAATTCCGCTGGCGTTCAAGATGAATCGAGTGTCGTCGCTGGCTCCCGAGTCATACAGCATCGACCCGATGAGACAGATCACCGCCATCTTGAACGCGTTGAACCCCAGGTACCACTGTCGGTGGTGTGCGTCGATACCGCTGCGCTCGGTATAGCGCGCCAGAAATTCTTCGAAAGTGCACGCATCCGGATGGCTGGTGAGCCCCACCGGCTGCATCCACATCAGCTCCATCCAGCCGATATCGGTGAGCGGGTCTCCGGTCCCGGCCATCTCCCAGTCGAAGACCGCACTGACCTCGGCACCGACGAACGCGAAGTTACCGGGCTTGGCGTCGCCGTGGACCAATGTTGTTTTCGGCGACGGGTCGGGCCTGGACTCGCGTAGTCCCTGCAGGAGCCGTTCCAGCGCGGGTAGCGGGCCCCGCTGTACCCGATGCATCTCGGCGGCCCAGTGGTCGAGTTCGGCGTCCAGGTGGTCACGGCCCGGCCCGATGGCGTCGAGCCCGGTGGCCTGAAGATCCACCGAGTGGATGGCGGCCAGTTGATCGGCCATCGATTCACACATCTGCCGGATCCGCTCGGGCGTCACATCCCGACCCTGCGGTGCGGCCATTTCGAACACCTCACCGGCCACTCGGTCCATGACCAGGAATTCACGACCCAGCACAGTTCCGGTGTCCTCGAGCCACAAGACCGGCGGCACTCGTACCGCCGTGCCGCTCAAGGCACCCATGATCGTGAATTGCTTTGCCAGATCGTAGGGTTCGAGGAGTGCAGGCGGGGCCGGCCGCAGCCGCAGCACCACGTCGCGGCGACTGTCTCGGCCGGCCTGTGTCGTGACGATGGTGAACACCATCATCTCCGCGGAGTGGCCGAAATCCACCCGATCCAGGCCGTCGATGCGCAGCTCTGGGGCGTCCGGCAGCTGCGCCCGCAGCCAGTGCTCCAACTCGATCATGTGTAGGACACCTTGTGATCGGATTCGGCGGTGAGGCCGAGCTCGGGCCACACCCCACCGATCAGACTCTCCATGATTCCGTAACCCACCGCGTCACCGTCTCTCACCCGCACCGGGGTGTCACGGAACTGACCGAGCTGTCGCAGGTTCTCCTCGCTCCAGCAGTCGGCGATGTACTCGCCGTCGAGGTGCAGCGCGCCTTTCCACGACCCGTGCTTGTGACCGGCCCAATCACCGTAACCGCCCGTCTTGAGGAAGAACCCACTCTCGCCGAGTGCCTCGACCTCGATGACCCGCTCCGCACCGGATTCCATGGTGAGCAACAGCTCTCCCCCTTTGACGAACCGGGTGCGGGTGTCGTATTCGATCCGTGGCTCCACCTTGCGCACCGGCAGTTGGCTACCGCTCGCGTCGTTGAGGTACGCCGAGCTGTACTCCCAGGCACCTTCGACCACGAAGATCGCCGTTTCGTAGTAGGTGCCGTCCGGTCGGCGGAAGAACGCCGGCGACCACTTCATCCCACCCCGGGTGCCGGCGGGCACTCCCGGGCCGGGGATGAGGTCGGTGGCAGGCTCGCCGATCGCCTGACGCACACCCCACGAATGGTCACGGAACCCGAACCACTCCTGCGGGTTCACCTGGTGGGTCCGGCCGTCGACGGTGACCGTGCCCGACGCCCAGCCACCCTGGTGGTAGCGGATGACGTCGACGTCGACCCGACCCGTTCGGCGGTTGCGCACGAGGTTGCGTTCTTCGAAGAACGGAGGGGTCACCCCGGAGATCACCACATCGAACGAGATCGGCTGCACGTCGTTGGGTTCGAGCCGGAACCGCATTTGTTTGAGGGGTTCGACGATCTCGTAGTGCACCGGGCCGACGCTCATCGATTCCGGCGCCGAGGCCAACTCGCGGCTGCCGCGCACGGTCCACTGCCTGCGGCCCTGCGATACTCCGGCAAAACCGTCGATGATGCCGCGGTTCTGGTACTTGCCGAGCCCGAGGTCGAGTTGCAGGGAGCCGTCGATGCGGGCGATCGAGGCCCAGATCTTCTCGGTCCAGGCCAGGTCGGCCTGCGACAGCGTCGCGAAGGTGTCGACGATCTGATGATTGAGGCCCTCGTCGGCACCGAGCAGCGGGCCAATATCTTTGATTCCCAACAGATTCCCATCCTCGCCCAGCTGAACCTCGGTCGACTTTAACAAAACCGCGTTACAGTCCTCTCCAGTTTTGTAAATTCGTTCAGATGAGCACCGCTATCCCGTCGGCCGTCGACGAACTGACACCAGAGTGGTTCGGCGAGGTACTTCATGCGCCGGTACACACCGTCGACGTGCTGGACGCGCACTCGGGTACCACCGGGCGGGCGCGCGTTGCGCTCACCGGCTCTCCGGAGCTGCCGCGCACCGTCTTCGTGAAACTGCAGCCGTTCGCCGAGCAGCAGCGGAAGTTCCTCCGGATGGTCGGGCTCGGGGTGGCCGAGGCCCGGTTCTACGCCACCGTCGGCAACGATCTGCCGGTCCGGTCGCCCCGGGTCTGGCATGCGCAGTACGAACCCTCCGACGGCGCCTTCGTCATGGTGCTCGAAGATCTCACCGCGTCCGGGGTCTCCTTCCCGACCCCCGCCGACAATGACATCCTCGACGTCGCGACATCGGCGACGGATGAACTGGCCACCCTGCACCACACCTTCCGCGGCCGTGACCTGACCTGGCTGACCACCCCGCCCGGCATGCGACGGGCACCCAAGGACAGCGAGGTGGCCGCGCAGCGCACCCGTTTCATCGAGATGGCACTCGCCCAGTTCGGCGATGAGATGGGACCAGCCTTCCGCACACTTGCGCAGCTCTACATCGACAGGGCCGGCGAGATCATGGCGCTCTTCCGGGATTTCGGGGACGACGAGCACACGCTCATCCACGGAGACACCCACAGCGGAAACCTATTCGTCGACCACGGGCGCACTGGTTTCTACGACTGGGCGGTGGCCGGCCGCGGCCCGGGGATGCGCGATGTCGCGTACTTCCTGTGCAATTCGCTACCCACCGACCTCCGCCGCGGGCACGAAGATGACCTACTCACCCGCTACCGATCAGCCCGCGCCGCCGCGGGTTCCGCTCTCGACACCGCCGTCGCACACCAGCAGTACCGGCTGTTCGCGGTGTATTCCTGGATCGCCGCCGTGTCGACTGCCGCGATGGGTTCGTCATGGCAACCCTTCGACATCGCCCACGCAGCGATGCTGCTGACCACCCGCGCCATCGAGGATCTCGACGCCATCGGGCTGCTGCAGGAGCAGTTGGGGATCAGCGAACCGGTCTAGTCGCGGCGGTCAACGCCTTTTCACGAAAACCCGACCGTACCTTGAACTTCTGCACTTTTCCGCTGGCGGTGCGCGGGAAATCCTGACCGTCGGGGACCTGCGCCAACTCTTCGGGCCACTTCTGGCGGGCCATGCCAAGGGTCTCGAAATGCCGCCGCACGTCATCGAGGCTCGGCAGCTCGCGGCCGGGCAGCATGCGCACCACCGCTGCGGCATGCTCGCCGAGCCGGGCATCCGGGGCAGCGACCACCACGGCCTCCGCGATACCGGGCATCGTCAACAGTGCCTCCTCGACCTCGACCGCGCTGATGTTCTCCCCGGCCCGGATGATGACGTCGGAAATACGATCGGTGATGGTCAGGTAGCCGTCCGCGTCGAGCACTCCCACATCGCCGGTGTGGTACCACCCGTCCTTGTCGAACGCCTTGGCCGTCAAGGCTTCATCGGTGTAGCCGAGGCAGAGATCGGGCCCCCGCGAGAGGATTTCACCGTCCTCGGCCAAGCGCACCTCCACGCCACTGAGCGGCGCGCCATCGGTGTAGAGGCGCTTGTCCTCGGGTGCGTCATAGCGAGAGCCGGTGATCGACGGATGTTCCGTGCTGCCGTAGGACCGGTAGACATTGATTCCCAGATTGGCCAGCCGCCGGGTGACCGCCACCGGAACCGTCGATCCGCCCAAGCCCACCGACCGGACGCCGTCGAGGTGCTCGCTGGTGAAATCCGGATGATCGAGCAGGCTCGTGACGAAGTAGGGCGGCCCACCGCCGACGGCCAGCCCGTCGCTTTTCATCAACCCCAGCGCCTGCCCCGGATCCCAGACGTCGGCGAGGTTGATGGCCTTGCCGCCGATCACGGGGATCAGGAACGCGCCCACCATCCCGATGAAGTGCCCGACGGGTGTCGCCGTGAGCTGCTTGCCCCGGTCGTGGCTGCTCTGGTCCACCAGTTGGTGCGTCTCGTGCACCAGGCTGCGGTGGCTGTGGATCACCCCTTTGGGTGCGCTGGTGGTTCCCGAGGTGTAGGCGATGAGGGCGGGCAAGGCCGGGTCCGTTTCCACCACCCCGGCCAGCGGCTCGTCCGCCAGCAGGTCGTAGAAGTCTCGCCCCCCCACCGCTGGGTCGTTCCCACCCACCACCGCTGGGTCGTTCCCACCCACCACCGCTGGGACGTTCCCACCCACCACCGCTGGGTCGTTCCCACCCACCACCCCGACGATCGGCACGCCCGACGAGATGTCGGCCTCGAAGTGCATGCGGCCGAAGCGTTCTGCGGTGAGGAACACCTTCGGCCGGCAATCGCCGAGGATGTGGGTGAGTTCTTTGCGCCCGTAGAAGTGCACGATCGGCACCGTGACCGTGCCCAGGACGGCCGAGGCCCAGAACGCCGCGGCGGCCTCCATCCAGTTGGGCAGCTGCATGGCCACCACATCTCCGGGGCCCACCCCACGTGCCATCAGTCCCGCCGCCAGCCGCCGACCGACCCGTTCCACCTCACCGAAGGTCCCGATGTAGGGCCGCACCGCTGAATGCACCCGGAACTCAGCCTCCGGTGTCTGCGCCAGCCCGCGGGCGATCAGGGCACCGAGGGTGTCCGACGTCCACCAGCCCTGTCGCTCGTACCGTTCAACGAGGTCTTCAGGAATGTCGCGCATCGGCCGGCAGTACCTCCATCTTCGGACGGGCACAGACGGTTGTGGCCCATCCCGAGCTAGTGTGCGCGTTCCGAGCCGCCAACGGAAGTGTCGTTCTAATATACGGAAATGATGTTCCCCAAGTGTGCCGTCCTCGTCGGTTCGAGCGCGGCGCTACTGGCCGCCGGCAGCCTGTCGATCGCCGCCCCCGCGACCGCCGAAGGACCCCCGCTGCATCACGTGCGCTACACCGTCACCGCCAACGAACCGTTCTTCGTCGACATCTATTACCGGGAACGCGAGCCCGCGGCGTTCGCCGACTACAGCCACGACCCCTACCTCTTCAGCCCTCGCGCCAGGGTCGACGTCGGCCCGGATCAACCGTGGGTGTTCGACGCCATGCTCGCCGATCCCGCGATGTGGGCGATGGTGACGGTGCAGAGCGGAGAAAGTGTCGGGTTCCCCACCCCGGGGTTCAACTGCACCCTCGAAGTCGATGGTGCGGTGGTCAAGACCGACAGCGGGCCCAGCGGCGCGCTGTGCTCCATCCGGAACTGGTAGCCGCGGCCTCAGGCGTCGCCGCGGCGCCACAGGCTGGCACCATTCATCGCCACACAGCTCAGGAACAAGCCATCCGGCGCCTGGGCCACATCGTTGAGATAGCCGTCGCACGGGCTGTTTTCATCCTTGATGCCCTGCATCGGCGGGGAGCGGAAGTACCGCGGCTCGTACCGGCGCGGAGAGCCGCAGAACACCAACCGGCCCCAGGACGTGGTGCCGAACACGAAGTAACTGGTATTCGCGCAGTACGAGCCCAGCACCACGTTCGGAACAATTCCCGGCACGCAGAAGGCGTCGTTGCAGGTTTGCGGAGCGGCAGCCGCCACGGGCTCCGGCTGGACCGCGGTCAGCATCCCGGCCACCACCAGGGTGGCAGCCGTTACTCCGGTTACACGCAGGGCCACAGACACGTCATCACCTTCGCATACAGGGAAACGAAACTCTCCATTTCGGAGAAGATTACTGTGTACCGAGGGTAGATCAGTGCCCTGTAGGCTCCAGCGAGAAGCGGAAACGCCCTTCTCGGGGTTTCCAGCCAGCGTTTCTCTACCGGAGGAGGTCGCCATGACCACGCAGCCTCCCCCTGCCGGGGATGACCACAACCGTGCCGACCTGGGCGACACGTTGGCCCTGGCCGAAGAGGCCGAGGCCGACGCAGAAGCCGCACTCGCCGAAGCGCGCGCCGCGGCCGCCCGCGCCCGGGCCGAACGACTGCGCGCCCAGGCGGCCGCAGAACTCCAAGATCCCGCCGTCAGCCAGGCCGACGAATTGGCCGAGGACATCGCGGACATCGCCCCATCGGTGAAACCGCGCGCCGCGAAGCGCTTTCGCGGCCGGCACGTCGCGGTCAGCGCTGCGACGGTCCTACTGTGCGCGTTGGTGGGACTGAGCGGCTTCATGGCGTGGAGAGATCACGCCGCCGACCAGACCAGGCAGCGTGAGGCCGAGGCTGCCGCAGTGGCCCGTCAGGGCGTCGTCAACATCATGTCGTTGGACTTCACCAATGCCCAGGGAGATATCCAACGGGTACTCGACAGTGCCACAGGCAAATTCAAAGAAGACTTCGAGTCCGAGTCCGAATTCCTGGTCGAAGCGCTGGAGAAATCCAAAGTGGTCACCGAGGTCACCGTGAGTGGCGTCGCCGTCGAATCGTCCAGCGAAGATGCGGCTGTGGTGCTGGTTTCGGCCAAATCGCAGGCCAGCAACGCGGAGGACGACCGGCGGGACCCGCAGCAGTTCCGGGTGGCAGTGACCTTGGCCCGCGATAGCGGCGCCCTCAAAGTCTCACAGGTCGACTTCCTGTAGTCGGTACCTGATTCGACGGATGCCCCGTCGGGTCCGATTGTGAGTGTTATTCTCCGTCTTGGAGAATGGCAATATCGCCGGTAGAGGAGCATGTCTTGACCCCCATAAAGACGGCCCGCTCGAAGGTGAACGCGGCCGCGGTCATCGCCGCCACCATCGCTGCGATGGGAATGGCTACCGCGGCGCCTGCGACTGCCGACGACGAGTGGGGTGTCAACGGCACCTACGCCACGTCGTCCAATGGCGAGTGGGCCAAGATCGCCGACCGCTACGAGAGGCAACCGGTGGTCCTGGGGAAGTGGACGATTTCCACCGTCTGCTCCTCCCCGGTCGACTGCGCCGGGACAGTCACCACCGACCAGGGCTGGTCGGCGCCCATCTACACCACCAACGGCGTCTGGTACGTCAAACGTGTTGTCCCCAATTGGAAATTCTGTGCGGATGGAACCCCCATCGAAGGTCTACAGGTGTACCGGATCTATCCGGTGGGCCCTGAGGGCTATATAGAACCCACGTCCGACGAGTGGACCGGCGAGGACAAGACCACCGGGCCCAGCGGGTCGTGCGGACGCAACCAGTGGCCCACCGTGCGGATGCCGTTCTACATGAAGAAGATCTGACCCGCTCAGACACGTTCGCGCCCAACCCTTTCAGGAACAACGCACATCGGCCGCAGGCATTGCCTGCGGCCGATGTGCGTTGAACGATGCCTACGTCGGCATCAGGTCCTGCCACGACTTCGGTGTCGTCGACAGATCCGCCTGCTGGTAGAGCTTTCCGTCCGTGCCCATGTACTCACCGGTGCGGGGGTTGTACTTCGCGAACGCCACCGACGGATCCGCGGCGTTGGCATCGAAGCCGCTCGGTGCAGCCAGCGGCGGAGGGCCCGGTGCCGGCGGCACGGAGGGCACCGCGGTCGGCGGTAGCGGAACTGCAGCCGGATCGAGCCCGGGCGGGATCGGAACCTCGGTCGCAGAGGGCATTTCCGCCGGTGTGTCAGGAACGATGGCCGGGTCCAGATTCGCCCTCTGGTCCCACGGAGGTGTCGGCACCGGCGGGCTGTTGTAAATCGGTTGCGAGGGCAGCATCGGCCCCGGCGCCGTTCCGGCGAAATTCGGCGGCGGCCCCGGCAACGGCGCGATGTCCGGCGGCGGTGCGAGCACCCCGGGCGGCAAGGGACTTCCCTGCAGCGGCCCGTAGATGTTGGCGTCCGGATTCACCCGGTCATCGGGCGGGATGCCCTGCGCGATCAGGTTCGGATCCAGCGGATACGGACCAGTGGCGTGCTGACGCTGGGCCAGCGGCTTGAAACCTTCAGGGCTGTTGCACAATTCGACCGTGGGTGCCCGCTTACCGGGATACTCCACGCAGGGGTAGTTGCGAGCGCCACGCACTGCCACCGGTGAGTCCTGAGGCAGTTTGCAATAGATGTCATCCGGGGTGTCGATGATGGAGGTATCCGACGGGGACCGCCACGCCGACGGCGGCAGGAAGCCGACCGTACACGCCGACGGATCACCGAGACCGAGCGAGAATTCGCCGTTGGGCATACCCGTCGGGTTGTTGATCGGCGCAATCGTCTGGGTCATGGATACGTAGGGCGGCAACAGGATCAGCAGCTGCTCCACCGACTTGTTGTACGTCACCGCGATCTGGCCGACCGTTTTCAGGTTGGCCAAGAGCACCGGCAACGTCGGCTTGAGTTGATCGAGCAGTTTCGACGTCTCCTGCGCGAATCCCGGTCCGTTGGCCAGGATGTCCCGGAACTGCTGGTCATCGTCGGCCAGCTGATCGGTGATACCGGCCAGGCTGGCTGCCCAGGTACGGGTCGAGTCCGCCGTCTGAGCCTGAGCATCCAGGAACGAGCCGGAATCGTCGATCAGCGCCCGGGTCTGATCGGAGACCTCGTTGGCATCGGCGGTGATGGTCGACGCCGAATCCATCAGCGAGCCGAAGTCGTAGCCAGTGCCGTTGAAGGCCTTGTACGTCTCGTCGAGCAGATCGCTGAGCCTGCCCTCGGGAATGCTGTCCACCAGCTGACTGACCTGGTCCAGCACCGGTCCGACCGCCTGCGGAATGGTGGTGTCCGTCATGGCGACCACCGAGCCGTTCTCCAGATAGGGCCCGGAGTCGCTGCGCGGCAACAGATCTACATACTGCTCGCCGACTGCCGAGATGCTGCGCACCTCGGCGTGCAGGTCTGCCGGGACCTTCGGCGAGGTATCCAGCGACAGCGTGGCCTCAGCGCCCTTGTCGGTCAGGTTCACCGAGGTGACCTTGCCGATCTGCACGCCGCGGTAGGTGACGTTGCTGAACTGGTACAACCCGCCCGTCGCGGGCAGCTCGACCTTCACCGTGATCCGGCCCAGACCCAGCAGGGTCGGTGCCTGAATATAGGCGAACAGCATGAACGTCACACCGACGATCGACGCGATGGTGAACAGGATCAACTGAGTCCTGACGAAACGTGTGAGCATCAGCCACCCTCGGTGGTCGGCGGAACGGGCGGAGCCGGTGCTGGCGGCAAGGGCGGTGCGGGGTCCGCACCGTACGGTCCCGCGAAGATCGACGAGTTGGAGTCCGCGACCGGCGCCGGGACGGGTGCCCCAGGCATCGTCATTTGCGCAGGCGGTGTCACCGGAAGCACCGGAGCAGGGGGTGGCGGCGGTACCGGCGGGGACCCCGGCGGCGCCGGCGTCGTTCCACCCGGCCCCGGCATCGCGACACCGGTCTTGAGCGGATCGTAGGTGTAGTTCAGGAAGTACGGATCTCCAGGCGCCGGAACCAGCTGTGCGCCTTCCTGTTCCCACCGCGTGCCCAAGAACAACGACCGCTTCAGGCGCGGAACGGTGAGGTCCAGGGTGGCGAACAGGTTGTAGTAGTCACCCCGGATACCGCGGTCCATGAAGCTCTGGGTGTACGGGAACGTCGGGGCGTAGCCGAGCACCGGAGCCAGATCGGGCCCCAGGTCGGCGAGCGCTTTGAGCACCGGCTCCAGGTTCTTCAGGTCAGCCACCAGATCGGCTTGCGATTCACTGGCCAGCCGGTTCGCGGTATCACTGAACGTGCCGAGCTTCTGCAGCGCGGTGGTGAGCCGGGGGCGTTCCTGGATCAGGACGTCGATAGCCGGTGGGATGCGGTCCAGCGCGCTGGAGATGACATCGCGCTGGCCGGCGAACGTCGACGACAACCGGTTGAGGGAGTCGATGGACGCAACGATGTTGTCGCGCTGGGCATCCAACGTTCCCACGAACGTGTCCAGCCGGGTGATCAGGTCCCTGACATCGGATTCCCGACCGCTCAGGGCAGCACTGAAATTGTGCACCACGTCGCCGATCTGACCCAGGCCGCCTCCGTTGACCACGGCAGCCAGCGACGAGAGCGTCTGCTCCGTCGATGGATACGTCGAGGTACCGTTCAGCGCAATCGTGGCTCCCGGTTGGAGTTTCCCTTCCGGCGGTTGCCCCAGTGGCGGATTGAGCGCCAGGTGCATCGAACCCAACAGGCTGGTCTGTCCCACCGTGGCCACCGCGTTCGCGGGGATCACGATGTCAGGAAGCACCGAGAACTCGATATTGGCGTGCCAGTTGTCGACCGTCAGCTTCCGCACACTGCCGACGATGACGTCGTTGATCATCACCGGCGAGTTCGGTTCCAGCGTCGAGACATTCGCAATTTCGACGTGGTAGACGCTGGCTTCTGAACCGCGGCCGACCGCGCCCGGCAACGGTAGCGAGTTCACCCCCTGGAAGGCGCATCCGCTCGTCGTCAACGCAACACAGGTGCCGGCCGCGATGGCCAGCCGCAGGGATTTGGGACCGATCATGCCGGCGGCATCCCTTCTGCTGGTAGCGGTCCCGCAGGCGCGGGGGCCGGGGGCGCCTCGGCTGCCATGGGCGGGCCTGCCGGTCCCGGTGCCGGGCCGGCCGGAGCCAGCATGCTGTACACACTGGGTGGCACGCTCGGCGGTGGTCCAGCCGGTGCGCCCGGCAGCAATTGCTGCGCTCCCGGCGGCGGGGTTCCCGGCGGCCGACCGATGTCGGGACCTGGACCCGGTGCCACACCCCCGTACGCCGAGACCGGCGGCGTCGTCACCGGAGGCGACGGGGCCGGTCCCGCACCACCGGGTGCCAGATTGGCCTCCGAGTAGACGAGATTCTCCGGGTTCGCCGACGGCATCAGATACGGCTGGACGGGGAAAGGCAGGTAATTGAAGTTGAGCAACCGCAGTGCCGGCCCCAGATAGTCGGAGCACAGCTTGGCCGTCTCGGGCGCCGTGGTGTTCTCGATGGCACCGACGGCACCACAGATGAACTCCACAGGATTGGAGAAGTTGTTCAGCACGAACTGCCCCACCGCCGTTCCGGCGTCCGGGTTGTAGATGTTGTAGCCGTTGGCGAACGCGTTCGGGGCCACATGCAGGATGTTCTGGACATCCATCTTGTGGTCGACCAGATTCTGGGTGACATTGGCCAGCCGCTGCACCTGTTCCGACGTCTGCTCACGGCTGCCGGCGACGAAACGTTGCACTTCGACAACTGCGACGGACAGATTCTTCAGGGCGGCGTCGAGGTCAGACCGGCTGCCGTCGACGACGCTGGTCAGCGTGGCAAGTCGATTCTGGAACGAGACCACCTGCTGGTTGCTGTCACGCAGGGTGGTGATGAAGGTCTGCAGGTTCTTGATGATGTCGACGATGTTGCCGCTACCGTCGGCGAGCACGCGGGCCACCCCGGACAGCTGCGAGATGGTCTCCCGGAGCTTGTCGCCATTGCCTTCCATGGCGTTGGCAGCAGTATCGATGAACCGCGACACCGAGGTGCCGTCCACGCCGCTCTGCGGCCCGAGTTCGGTGGCCAGACGCATCAACTGCTCTTTGACCTCGTCCCATTCGATGGGGATCGCGGTGCGATCGATCGGAATCTCGGTGTCGTCTGCCATGGTCGGTCCGCTGTCGCGGTACGCCGGGGCAAGCTGTACATACCGTGCGGCCACCAGGTTCTGGGCGACGATGACAGCTTTGGCATCAGCAGGAACCGGCACATCGTGGTCGACCTTCAAGGTGATGCGGGTCTGGGTGCCTTCCGGCACGATCGCGTCGATGGTTCCGACCTTCACCCCGGATACCCGAACCTCGTCACCGGGATAGATACCGGTGGCCGAGGTGAACAGCGCACTGATGGTCTTGGGAGCGAAGAAGATCTGCCGCACCGCGAACGCCCCACCCACCACCAGCAGCACGGCGATCACCACTGCCAAACCCGTCACCATGCGCTTACTCATCAGCGCGTACCTCCAGGTATGCCGTTGTACGGAAGCGGCAACTCGGCCCGCGGGCCCGAGTTGTCCGGCGGTTGGCCGGCGTTGACACCGCGCCGGAAGCCGAACGCGTAGTCCATGAAGGGCTGCAGGAGCTGGGCCGGCTGCAGGTTGGGCACATATGCGTTGTAATACGGCCCGTTGGCCAATGTTTCGCCCTGCGTGATCTGGAACTTCGCCAAGCCGGGAAGGATTTTCCCGATGTTGTCACGGTTGCGCTCCAGCATTGCCGTCACCGAGTTCAGCCGCTCCAGAGTGGGGGCCAGCTCGGCCTCGTTATCGGCGACCAAGCCAGTCAGCTGCTGTGAGACGGCGGCGGTATTGGCCAACAGATCCACGATCGCCTGTCGCCGGTCGTCGAGAACGCCCAGCAGGTCATTGGCGTTGAGAATCAACGTGTTCAGCTGATCGCTCCGTTGCGACAGCACCTCCGTGACCTCGCCCGCGCCTTCGAGCAGGCTGGACAGATTCTCGTTGCGGCTGTTGATCGACCGTGACAGCCGGCTCAGTCCGTCGAACGTGGGCCCCAGCTTCGGCGCCAGCTGATCGATGGTCGCCGACAGCGTGTCCAACGACTGGTTCAGCGACACCGTGTCGGTGCCGGCCGTGTTGGAGGTCAGTTCGCTGACGGCCTCGGTGAGGGAATACGGCGACGACGTGCGCGTGGTCGGGATCGTATCGCGCAGGGAGCCTTCACCTTCGGACTCCAGCGTCAACACCCGCTCACCCAGAAGTGACCCGGTGCGGATGTGCGCAGTGGTCTGCGAGCCCAGCGGGTACTTGCCTTCCACGGTGAACGTGATCAGCGCATCTCCGTTCTGCAGCGAGATATCAGAGATGGAACCGACTTTGATGCCCGAGAGCGTCACGTCGTTGCCGACGGTGATGCCGCCGGCCTCGGTGAACACCGCATGGTGACGGATCGAGGTAGCCCACTGCAGCAGCCGTTCGGGCTGCAGGCCGACAGCGATGATCAGAATCATCAGCACGACGCCGATGAAGCCGGCCTTGATGAGGTTGGATTCGCGGTATTTCAACATTAGGGCTCTGCGCACCTCCCGCTTTCTTGTTTGATCATCGGGAACTGCGCGGTGCGCCCTTGCAGGTCGGTGACACGAATGGAGAGTCCGCAGATGTAGTACATGATCCAGCTGCCGTAGGCCCCGAGGCGCCGCAACTTCTTGTAGTTGTCGGGGCCCTTCTGCAGGGCGGCCTCGAGATTGGCCTTACCGCCATCGAGCAGGGGCGCCAGCGTATTCATTTGGTCCACCATGGCGTTGAGTGGCGGACGGGCCTCGGTGAGCAGCCCGGCCAGCGACGACGTTCCGTTGTCGATGGAGGTGATGGCCTGACCGATCGGGTCTCGATCATTGCTCAGCCCGGTGATCAGCTGTTCGAGTTTGTCCACGGTGCCGGAGAATTTGTCACCGTCTTTGGCCAACGTGTCCACCACGACGTTGAGGTTGTCGATCAACTGCTCGATCACCTGGTTGTTGTCGGCCAGGGTGGTGGAGAACGAGGACGTCTTGCTCAGCAGCGAATCAAGGGTGTCGCCCTGGCCTTGCAGAACCTGGACGAGCGACGACGTGAGCGCGTTGACGTCTTCGGGGTTGAGGCCCTGGATGACCGGTCGCAAGCCGCCGAGGAGCAGGTCCAGATCCAGTGCTGACTGGGTGCGCTCCTCGGGGATCTGCGCGTCCGCGGGCAGCACCCGGGTGGATCCGGGACTGTCGATCAGTTCCAGGTACCGGTCACCCACCAGGTTGAGGTACCGCACCGCCGCCTTGGTTCCGGTGGTGAGCACGATGTTCCGGTCGGCGTCGAACTCGACGAGTACCTTGCGGTCATCATTGAGCGACACCGACTCGACGGTGCCGATCCTCACACCGGCAATGCGTACCGAGTCGCCGGCACCCAGTCGCGACGCATCGGTGAAGACCGCTGAGTAGCCGGTGGTGGAACCGGTCCGGTACTGGCCGAACGTCAGGAACAGGAAGGCGGTGAGTACCACCATCACCAGCGCGAAGGCGCCGAACTTGATCAGATTCCGAGTGGAGCCCGTCATCCCGGTTGTCCGATCTGTGCGGTGTTACGGGGCGGACCGTCCAGCGGTCCGAACAGCCGCTGCTTGAGTCCGTCGGAGTTGAGCAGGATGCCCTGGTTTCCGTACTGCCACGGATTGGCATTGGTATCCGTGACCAGATACTTGGAGAACTGGCCGAAGGGCACGCGGGGCAGGCCCATGCAGTTCGGGCCGCCCTTGGCTCCCACCTTGGGCAGGTTCATCGGATACCGGTAGCGCTCGATCCCGAGTGTGAAGGCGACGTTGACGGCGACGCCGGGATCGTAGGCAGGTGGCTGCCTCGACAGCACCGCCATCCCTTCCAGCGCGCAGTTGAGCCCGGGGGCGTACTCGCGCAGGACGTCGGTGGTGGGCACCAGCAGTCGCAGCACTTCCGACAGCACCGGCTGGTTGGTGCCCACGACGTCGTTGCCGATGTCCGCGAGCCCGATCATGCTGACCAGGAACGCATCCAGATTCTGCTGCTGGTCGACGATGCTGTCACTGATGGTGGAGGTGTTGTCGACCGTGCGCAGCAGATCAGGTGCGGCGTCAGCGTAGGCAGTGGCGACCGGGGCCAGCAGCTCGATGTCGCGGCTCATGTTCGGCAGGCTGGGCTCCAGCTTTTCCAGCAGGGCCTCGAAGTCGGTCAACGACTGGCCGAACTTCTCTCCGCGGCCGGCGAACGCCTCCGACAACGCGCCGAGGGTTTCGTTCAGCTTGGTCGGATCGATCTTGTCGAGCACCTGCGTGAGCTGCTGGAAGACTGTGTTGATCTCGACGGTGACATGGTCACTTTCGAGGACCTGCCCGGCGTGCATGACCTGCGGCGAAGGATCCTGCGGCGCAACCAGGTTGACGAACTTGGCGCCGAAGACCGTCGAAGACGCGACGTCCACTTCGACGTTCGCGGGAATCAGGTGCAGCGCACCGGGATCCATGTCGAGGTGGATCGCGGCTTGCCCGTCGGCCTGCGACACGATCGAGTTGACGGTGCCCACCTGCACACCGCGCATCTTGACTTTGGCGTCGGGGTTCATCACCAGACCGGCCCGCGGCGAAAGCACGGTGACCGGAACCGAGGTGGTGAAGCTGCCGCGGAACAACCCGACTGCCATCACCACGATGGCGACGATGATCAGCACCGTGATCAGGCCGGCGATAGGCCGCGCGCCACTGGAGGAGCCGAAGCTGCCACCTGTGCGCCCCGCGACAGGTTTCGCGGCACTGCTGGTTTCCGAGCGATGCATCGGGCCTGGGCCAAGGTTGTTGGTCACGTGTGTTCCTCTCCCCTAACCGCTCAGGTTGAAGTTGCCGTTGGAGCCGTACACCGACAGCGAGACCAGTAGCGTCACCGAGACCACCACGATCAACGACGTGCGCACCGCGTTACCCACCGCGACACCCACACCGGAAGGACCACCCGTGGCGAAGAACCCGAAGTAGGTGTGGATCAACAGGATCGAGATCGCCATCAACGTCGCCTGCAGAAACGACCACAGCAGATCGACCGGATTCAAGAACGTCGTGAAGTAATGCTCGTACAACCCACCCGACTGTCCCAACAACACCGTCGTGGTGAACTCCGACGCCAGGAACGACAGGATCACCGCAATCGAATACAGCGGCGTGATCGCCACCATCCCGGCCACGATCCGGGTGGAAACCAGGTACTCGACAGGCCGGATCCCCATCGATTCCAGCGCGTCGATCTCTTCGTTGATGCGCATCGCGCCCAGCTGCGCGGTCACTCCGGCGCCGAAGGTGGCGGCCAGCCCGATGCCGGCCACAATCGGTGCCGAGATGCGGACGTTGATGAACGCCGCCAAGAACCCCGTCAACGCCTCGATGCCGATATTGCCCAGCGAGCTGTAGCCCTGGATGGCCAGCACCCCACCGGTGGCCAGCGTCAGGAACCCGACGATCACCACAGTGCCGCCGATCATCGCCAACGTGCCTGCGCCCATGGAGATCTCGGCGATCAACCGGATCACTTCCTTACGGAAATGCACCATCGCGTGCGGCACCCCGCCCAACGCCCGCCCGTAGAACAGCGTGTGGTCCCCGACCCGGGACAGCAACGACACCGGCCGCCCGAGATTGTTCGACAGTCGCGGAAACCGCGACCGCAACACCGCTTGAGTACCCATGGTCGCCGCCCTCAGCCGTTCGTCATCTGGATACCGATGGCGGTCACCACGACGTTGATCACGAACAACGCCATGAACGCGTACACCACCGTCTCGTTGACGGCGTTACCCACCGCTTTGGCGCCACCGCCGGTGATGGTCAACCCCCGGTAGCAGGCCACCAACCCGGCGATCAGCCCGAACAACAATGCTTTGACACACGAGATGATCACCTCGGGAACGCCGGTCAACAACGTGATCCCGGCCGCGAACGCCCCCGGATTCACGTCCTGGACGAACACCGAGAAGATGTAGCCACCCAGGATCCCGACGATCACCACCAGGCTGTTGAGCAACAATGCCACCAGACCCGAGGCCAACATCCGTGGCGTCACCAGCCGCTGCACCGGGTTGATGCCCAGCACTTCCATCGCGTCGATCTCCTCGCGGATGGTCCGTGACCCCAGATCGGCGCACATCGCGGTGGCTCCCGCGCCGGCCACGATCAGCACCGTCACCAACGGACCCACCTGGGTGACCGCGCCGAAGGCCGCACCCGCCCCGGACAGATCCGCCGCACCCAACTCGCGCAACAGGATATTGAGCGTGAAACTCACCAACACCGTGAACGGAATGGCCACCAACAACGTCGGGGCCAACGACACCTTCGCCACAAACCACGACTGCTCCAAGAACTCTCGCCACTGGAACGGCCGCACGAAAATGAACTTCACCGCGTCCGCCGACATCGAGAACAACCCACCGACCGCCTGCATCGGGCCGGCCAGGTTCTTGATCCGCCCCACCCCAGGCGACCACCGCTCGGCACCCTTACTCGCCATCGGCAGGCCCTTCTGAGTTGGTGACGGGCGAGACTGCTCTGGGTTGACCCAACAACTGCGCATGGCGCACTGCGGCACCTGTAGTGGTGCAACAGTTCTCGACGCCCGTGCCGCCGGTGAGCGTCATGCGGGCGCCGTCAGTTCCGGCCTTACTCGCGGCAAGCTGACTCACGCTGCCTCCGATTCCCGGCTGGACGGCCCTACCGTAGTCGGGAACATCCGATCGCATTGCCACTCTTGGCAAATCAAGCTCACTGCGCTCGAATTCCACTTGGTCAGCGGCGTCACCGGCGCACGGTCGACCCAGGCGGCCCACGGTCACCGGCAGCGTGATCGCGCCCGCATCTGAGCGCATGGTGCGACGTGCATCACAGTTAAAAAAAGGCAAGTAGGTCCCGGGCGCACTGATGAACAGCATGGGGTGTCTCCAGCGACCTAGGTAACCGCGCCGACGGTCTTGAGTTCGATGATGCGGTCCCAATCGAGGCCGATCTCGAGCAAGATCTCGTCGGTTTGTTCGGCGAAACCGGGTGCGGCACCGGTATTCGGGGCGGCCACGTCGAACTGCACCGGATTGGCCACCAGCTCGAGTTCGCCTGCCTGCACGATGTATTCGTTGGCCCGGACCTGTGCGTCGTCGGCGGCCTGCAAGGTGTCCTGCACCGGCGCCCAGGGGCCGGCCAGCGTGGCGAACCGCTCGCTCCACTCCGGCAGGGTGCGGGTGACGATGACCTCGCTGAGGATCGCGACCGCGTCAGCGGTGTGCTCGGCGATACTGTCGGCGGTCGAGAACCGGGGGTCTTCCGCCAGCTCTGGACGATCGATATGACGGCAGACGTCGCCCCAGAATTTGGTCGGCTGCATCATCACCAGGGAGATGTAGCGGTCGTCCTTCGTTCGGTACACCCCTACCAGCGGATTGATCGGGGATCCATGTACGCCGGGGGGCGGCTGCACCATGAGCTGATTGAGGTGCGAGGTGAGCGCCACGGTGTGGCCCATCGCCCACAGCCCGCTGCCGAGCAGCGATACGTCGACCACCGAGGGTTCGCCGGTGCGTTCACGTTTCAGGAGCGCGGCGGCAATGCCGCCGGCGAGGTTGGTACCCGAGATGGTGTCGCCATACGCTGGACCGGGCGGACCGATCATGCCCTCGATACCTGGCGGCGTGATGGTGGCCGCGGTGCCGGCCCGGCACCAGAAGGCGGTCATGTCGTAGCCGCCCTTGGTCGACTCCAGACCGCGTGGTCCCAGCGCGCTGCCCCGGGCGTAGATGATCGTCGGGTTGACCGCCCGGATGTCGTCGACGTCGATACCGAACTTGGTGCGATGCCCCGGCAGGAAGCTGGTGAGAAAAACATCGGCGCGGCGGGCCAGGTCGAGGAGGACTTCCTTGCCTTCCGGCACCGACATGTCGAGCCCGATGCTGCGCTTACCGCGGTTTGCGTGCTCGATGTTCGGGTTGGGGTCACCCTCCACCCGCAGCGGACCGGTCTGACGCAGCCCGCGCTGGGGATCGCCGGTGACCGCGTGCTCGACCTTGATCACCTCGGCACCCCACTCGGCCAGCACCGCACCCGCCGACGGGACGAACCCGTACATGGCGACCTCGAGAACGCGGATGCCGTCCAGAGGCCCACTCACTGCAGGGCCGCTCATGCACTCGCCTCGGGGACCACGGTCGCAAAGGTCTTGCGTTCCTGGAACTCCTCGAGGCCGGCCTCGCCCATCTCGCGGCCGATACCCGACTGCTTGTATCCGCCGAAGGGCGCATCCGGGCTGAAGTAGTTGCCGCCGTTGATCGAGAAGGTGCCGGTGCGGATGCGGCGGGCCATGGCCAACGCCCGCTCCTCGCCGCCGAAGATGGCGCCGGACAGCCCGTAGATGGAGTCGTTGGCAATCCGGACGGCATCGTCGTCGTCGTCATAGGCGATCACCACGAGCACCGGCCCGAACACCTCTTCCTGGGCGATCTCGGCGTCGACGGCGACATTCGTCAGCAGCGTCGGGGTGTAGAAGTAACCGGGGCTCTTCTTCTCCCCGCCGGTCACCAGCGTCGCGCCCGCTTCGACCGCGCGCTGCACCATCCCGTCGACCTTGTCGCGCTGCTTCTCACTGATCAACGGACCCATGTAGGTCTTGGCGTCGTTCGGGTCGCCATAGCGCACGAAGGAGAAGTTGGTCTTGACCAGTTCGACGATCTCGTCGTGGTGCGATTTGGGCACCAACAGCCGTGACGTGAGTGCACAACCCTGACCGGCGTGGGTGACCATGCTGAACGCCGAGAACACCGCGGCGGTCTTGAAGTCGGCATCGTCGAGCACGATGGCGGCCGACTTGCCGCCGAGCTCGAGGAAGACACGCTTGAGCGTGGTGCTGGCCGCCGACATGATGCGCCTGCCGGTCGGCGTGGATCCGGTGAACGTCACCATGTCGACGTCCGGACTGGTGGTCAGCACCGCACCGACTTCGGGGTCGGCGCCGGAGAGCACGTTGACGACGCCGGCCGGGATATCGGTGTGGTTGGCGATGAGCTCGCCGAGCGCGAGGGTCACCAACGGTGTGTCGGGTGCGCCTTTGAGGACCACCGTGCAGCCGGCGGCCAGGGCCGGCGCGAGCTTGGCCAGGGCCAGCTGATTCGGGTAGTTGTAAGCGATGATGGCCGCGACGACACCGCCGGCTTCCTTTTCCACCCAGCGGTGATGCTGCATGCCGCGGCTCTCGATATTTCCGAGGTCCTCGGTCATCGGGTACGTCTTCAGCAGGTCCGCGTAGTACTTCACAATGGCGATGGGCTGATCCAGCTGGGCGCCTGCCAGTAGCGCCGGTGTGGCACCGACCTCGTCGGTGGTCAGTTGCGCGAGCTCATCGCGATTGTCGAGCAATGCCTGGTGGAATTGTTCGAGGCAGTGGATACGCAAGTCGACGTTGGTGGACCAGTCGGTCTCGTCGAATGCGCGCCGGGCCGCGGCAACCGCCTTCTCGGCGTCTGCAACGTCTGCGTCCGGGGCGTATCCCAGCACCTCGCCCGTGGCGGGGTTCAGGCTCGCGAACGTCCGACCGGTGTCCAGGAGCTGTCCGTCGATCAGCAACCGGCGATCCGCGGGATGCCCCGCACCGGAACCGTTGATCGACGTCGCACCCTGAGCGCTCGGCACCGGGGCCGCCGCTGTGTCCTGAGATCCCATTCACCCTCCAGATCGAGTTGGATAACTCGGTTCTCATTCTGCGCGAATCTTACATCCGCCACACGAGAACTCAAGAAACTAACCAGTACGGCAAGGGGTATGTCAACGTCGCAGGCCAGGCCGCTCCAGACCATCTGCGCATTTCAAGACTGGTAGTTCACAAACCTTGCACCACATGGCTTACCGAGAGTACGGTTCTCATAATCGAAAGGGATGTTCTTGATGACTGAGACCGTCGCCCTCACTCCCGCTCTCGGGGTTGAGGTGATCGGCGTGTCCGAAGACCCTGAAGACCATCTGATCGCGCGTTGCCTCGAGGCCCTGAAATGGCGGGGTGTACTACTCATCCGGGGGCTCGACCTCGACGACGGGGCGCAGCTGAACTGGAGCCGCCGGCTCGGGACGGTACTGGCGCCCGGAGGTCGAGAAGTCTTCGTCGTCACCCTCGACCCCACCAAGAACCCCCTCGCCGACTACCTGCGCGGCACCTTCCTGTGGCATATCGACGACACCACCAGCGAAGTGCCCGCCAAAGCCACCATGCTCACGGCCCGCCACGTCGCGATGGTCGGTGGCGGCACGGAGTTCGCCAGCACCTACGCCGCCTACGAGGGCATGCCGGAGCACGAGCGCAAACGCTACGACGGGCTGCGGGTGGTGCACAGCCTGGAAGCCACCCAACGCCGGGTGCATCCGGAACCCACGGACGAACAACTCGCCAGGTGGCGGCGCGGGCCACGTCGGGAAACCTCCCTGGTCTGGCAGCGCCGCGACGGCCGCCGCTCCTTGTCCATCGGCGCCACCGTCGACCATGTTGTCGGCATGCAGCCGTCTGAGAGTCGCGAGCTCCTCGACGAACTACTGACCTGGAGCACCCAGGAGCGCTTCTGCTATTCACACCAATGGCAGGTCGGCGATGTGGTCATCTGGGACAACACCGGCATGCTGCACCGCGCGCTGCCGTATGACCCGTCCTCGGAACGAACCATGCATCGCACCACCATCGCCGGCGACGAGGCCTGGGCGTGACCACTTACTTTCTACCGCCAGCAGCTCCGCAGAACGAGAGGATCATCCATGGGTCGTGTTGAGGGCAAGGTCGCATTCATCACCGGTGCCGCTCGAGGTCAGGGGCGTAGTCACGCCATCCGGCTTGCGGAGGAGGGTGCCGACATCATCGCCGTCGACATCTGCGCCGACATCGATACCGTCGGCTATTCGCTGGCCACGATGGAAGACCTCGAGGAGACCGCGCAGTTCGTCGAGAAGGCCGGCCGCAGAGCGGTCATCGCCCAGGCCGACGTGCGCGATGCGAATCAGCTCAAAGAGGCGCTGGACAACGGCGTCGCCGAACTCGG
>JBEVFK010000209.1:0-14439 GCA_040512325.1 Mycobacterium sp.
GGTGAGCGCCGGATCGGGCACCAGCGTCTGCTCGGTCACCCGGTGGATCCGGCCGAGCCCGTGGCATTCCGGGCACGCCCCCACCGTCGTGTTCGGGGAGAACGCGTCGGAGTCCAGTCGTTCCGTCGCACCACGCGGAAACGTGCCGGCCCGGGACAGCAGCATCCGCAAGAGGTTGGACAGCGTGGTGACCGTGCCGACCGTGGAGCGCGAACTCGTCGATCCGCGACGCTGTTGCAGGGCCACCGCCGGCGGGAGGCCGGTGATGTCGTCGACCTTCGGTGCGTCGTTGGGCAACAGCAGCCTGCGCGCGTACGGCGCCACCGATTCGAAGTAACGTCGCTGCGCCTCGGCGTAGATGGTGCCGAACGCCAGCGACGACTTTCCCGAACCGGACACCCCGGTGAACACCACAAACGAGTCGCGCGGCGCGTCGACGTCCACGGCTTGCAGATTGTGCACACGGGACCCGCGGACGCGGACGTACGGGTCTATCTCGTCATGCTCGGGTGGGGTCACCTGAGCCATTGTCTCTGAGGCGGCGCATCGCACCTATCCGAGTGACTACGGCGCGTTTGGGATGTCGCCATCCCAAGGCGCGGCTAGCCGAAGTAGCTCCCGGCCTTCACATCCTCGAGCAGGGTCGGATGCTCCGGCGTCCAGCCCAGCAACTGCTGCGTCAGCGCACTCGAGGTCGGGTTGTCCAGCGACGCCACCCACCCGATGAACCCCAGCTGCTCGAGTGCCTGTTCAGCGGAGACACTGACCACCGGCACGCCGAGCTGGTCGCCGATCGCCTGAGCGATGTCGCGGAACGGCACGCCCTCTTCGGCGGCGCCGTGCAGTGTCGCACCGGCCGGCGCCGATTCCAGCGCCAACCGGTAGAGCCGTGCCGCGTCCACGTTGTGGACCGCGGGCCAACGGTTGGCCCCGTCGCCGATGTAGAGGGACTGCCCCGTCTTTCGTGCGTTGTCGATGAGAGACGGCATGAACCCGTGGTGATCGGTGGGCCCGTGCACCGTCGGTGCCAGCCGGATCACCGACGCGCGGACACCTCGCTCAGCGAGCGCGAGGGCGGCGTTCTCTGACGCGACCCGTGCACCGGACTGATCGACGATGGTCTCCTCGGTGCCGAGCTCACCCGACGAACCGATGGCCAGCATGGCGGTGCCGGAGGTGTTCACGAACGGCTTGCCCGTTCCCTCCAGCGCGGAACCGATTGCCTCGACGGCGCGCAAATCAGTTGCGGCCGCGCTTCCATAGTCCGCGAAGTCATGCTTGAAGGCCAGGTGGATGACGCCGTCGGCTGCGGCTGCAGCGCCGGCCAGGATGTCGAGGTCATCGAGGGTGCCGCGGACCGCTTGGGCGCCTGCCGCGGTCAGCGTCTCGGCAGAGGCGTCGGATCGGGCCAGCCCGCTGACCTGGTGGCCGTGGTCGAGCAACTCGCGAACCACCAGCGAGCCGATGTGCCCGGAGGCACCCGTGACGAAAACATGCATTGTTCGTTCCTCTCCGATTGCGATGTCAGATGCTGACATCAACCTACGCCTGATGTCAGCGACTGTCATCGCCGTACTATTCCCCCATGGGTCGATGGGAACCGGACGCGCAGGGCCGGCTGGAGCGCGCGGCGCTCGAGCTCTACCTCGAGCGCGGGTTCGACCACACCACCGTCGCCGACATCGCCGACCGGGCCGGGCTCACTGAACGCACCTTCTTCCGGCACTTCACCGACAAACGCGAAGTGCTTTTCCGCGGTGACGAACTGACCCGATCCATCGCGGCCGCCCTCGACGAGGTGCCCGAGTCGGTACCACCACTGGACGCCGCCGCGGCGGCACTGGAATCGACATCCGAGTTCTTCGTCGACCGTCGCCCACACGCCGCGAAGCGGCAGGCGGTGATCAACGCCAATCCCAGTCTGCAGGAACGGGAACTGATCAAACTCGCGTCGATGGCCACCGCGATCGGCAACGCGTTACGGCGCCGCGGGGTGAATGAACCGGCTGCGAGTTTGGCCGCGGAAGCCGGCATTGCCATCTTCAAAGTCGCTTTCGAGTGCTGGCTCGACGACCCCGCGGCGCGCGATCTCGCCACGCACATCCGGGAGACACTCGCCGAACTCCGGTCTGTGGCGGGCCAATAGCGGCTGAGCAAGTGACACAACGTTTCTCAGCCGTCATGCTTTCATGACGCGCGCCAGAGGAACACCCCTTCCCCGGAGGTGCGGATGTGACGGATGTGACGGCCGAGCACCCCACGAAGCCTCAGTCGGAATCGCCCGGTTCCAACGGGACACTCCTGGCTCGGGTGCCGCGCGGGTCGCGCGGCCGGTGCGTGGGCCGCAACCGCACCACTCTTCCGACGGCCCGCCGAAGTCCGGGTGGTTCCTCGATCCGGACCAGCCCACCGAGCCGTCCGGCGCCGTACCGCAGAGGCGCCCCGATGAACTCCCCCAGCACCACCCCGCTGCCGATGGCCAGTGCCACCGCACCGGCGGCCAGCATCTGGGCCAGACCGTCGTCGAATCTCTTCTCGACGGCGAAGGCGAACACCGCCCGGAACACCGCAAGACCGGGCAGCAACGGGGTGATACCGGCCGTGGCCGTCACCAGAGCGGGCGCCTTACGAAGGATCGAGATCACGGTGGCGAAGAAGCCGACGCAGACCGCGGCGATCCCGGTCGAGATCACCTGGCCGAACCCGGCCGCCCCGAGGCTCAGCGACACCGCGGCCCCGAGGCCGCCGGCGAACACAGCGGCGGGAACAGACCGCCACGGTCCGTAACTCGCGATCGTCAGGCACGCGCCCGCCAGGGCGGCTCCGGCCACCGCGACGGCGATGGGGAGCGGTTCGTAGGCAATGGCGAAGGACTGGTTCACGTCGACCCGCAGGTCGATCTCCACCCCGGCCACCGTGGCGAGTTGGAGCGCGGCGAGGATGCCGACGACGATCCCACCCGTCAGGAACAACGCATCACCCAGCCGTGCGAGCGCGGTGATCATGTACCCGGTCAGGGCATCCTGCATGGAACCCACGATCGTCATCCCCGACAGGAGCACCACGATGCTGGTGGCCACCAAGGTGGTCAGTCCCTGGCCGGAGAAGTGGTTCACGGCCACCGCGATCAGCGTGGCGATCGCTGCGCCGGCGGCATGCTGGAAGAAGAACGGCGTCTCCATCTTGTTGAGCAGCCGCCCAATTCGATCGATCAGCGCCGAAGCGACGGCGGCGACGAGGCAGGTCAGCCAGGTGCCGCCCATCAGCATGGCGATACCCAGCGCGAAACCGGCCCACGCCGCTGTCGCCAGCCACCTCGGGTACGGGTGGGGCTGCGCAGTCAGCTCGTCCATGGCGTCGTGGGCCTGGTGGACGGAGACACCGCCCGCCGTGATCCGCTGGACCAGCCGGTTGAGGTCGGCGAGGCGGGTGTAGTCGATGGCACGGGTCGACACCGACCGCACGATGGTGACCGCGGGACGGTCCGCGGTGGGCGGTGCCGACACCGTGATGGTGGTGAAGGTGACGTCGACGACGCAGTCGGTGAGCTGATAGGCCTGGGCGACGTCCTGGGCGGTGGCGACGACGTCCGCGGTGCCCGAACCGGATGACAGCATGACCTCGGCCAGCCGGATCGTGAGGTCGAGAACGGTGCGGGTGTGCATATCGCTGACCCCGCTGGCTGCCCGGCTGCGCTGACCGGCCCCGGAGGCCGGGTCGCGTCGACCGCCGAGGCGCAGACCCCGGCGACGGCGGGCTGCGTCACCCGATTTCTCTTGTGCCATTGCCGATACGGTACTGGTCAGTACACGTCGCGCACGTAGCGCTTGTCCCCCACCAGTCCCCGCTTGTAGGCATGTGCCGCGTCGTGTGACATGCCGCCGTGGGTGCGGATGATGTCGGTCAGCGTGTCGTCGACGTCCTTGGCCATGCGGCCGGCGTCGCCGCACACGTAGAAGTGGGCCCCGTCCTCCAGCCAGCGCCACACCTGCTCACCCCGGTCAGCCATTTTGTGCTGCACATAGATTCGCTTGTTCTGATCGCGGGAGAACGCCAGGTCCAGATGGCTGAGCAGCCCGTCGCTGACCATGTCCTCGAGATCGTCGCGGTAGTAGAAGTTCTGGTCGCGGTGCTGGTCACCGAAGAACAGCCAGTTGGGGCCGGTGTGGCCCAGCGCCCGCCGTTCCTGCAGGAACCCGCGGAAAGGGGCGATACCGGTACCTGGGCCCACCATGATCATCGGGGTGCCCGACTCGGTGGGCGGCCGGAAATGCGGCGACCGCTGCAGGAACACCGGCACGGGCGTGCCCTCCGGGGAATCGGCGAGGAACGTGGACGCCACGCCGCCGCGCGGGCCGCCGTCGCTGCCCCGATAACGCACCACCGAGACCGTCAACTGCACTTCGCGGGGGCTGACCAGGGGGCTCGACGAGATGGAGAACTGGCGCGGCGTCAGACGCACCAGCGCCTCCTGCCACTGCTCGGGTGCGGCCCGGACACCGAACTCCCGCACCACGTCGAGGCCGTTGCGGTCCACCAGCCACTTGTCGAGTGTGGCCCGCGGCGCCTTCAGCGTCTTGGCGGCCTTGCGGTCGCCGCAGTGCTCGGCGACGAAGTTGAGCAGCCCCGGGGTGACGCGGCAGATGTCATAGGACGAGGTGAGTGCCTCGCGCAGCGGCACTTCGGCACCGTCGACGGTCACCGGCGCCGCGCCGTCGAGCCCGGTCGCGGAGAGCCACGAGTCGACCGCGACGTCGTTGTTGACGGGCACGACGCCCAGGGAGTCTCCTGCGGCGTAGCTGATCCCGTGCTCAGCGACGTGTTCGGAGATGTCGAAACCGAACTGGCGCACCTCTTTTGCCGAGCCGGCCGGGGTGAGACGAGTGTTACGGACCAGCGGGGCGAGCACCGGCATGGCGCGGGTGAACGGTTCGACGGCCTTCCGTTTGGGAGCCGGGGCAGCCGGCTTGTCTTCCCGGATCAGAGCCGTCACCCGATCGGCCCAGTCGGCCATGGGCTCGTCGTCGTAGGCCTCGTATTCGGCGCGGTCGAGCATCTTGGCGGCGCCCAGGTCGGCCAGCCGGGCATCCAGCGACTTGGCATGGCCACAGAAGTTGTCGTAGGACCGGTCGCCGATGCCGAGCACGGCGTACCG
This sequence comes from Mycobacterium sp., assembly GCA_040512325.1. GTDB lineage: Bacteria > Actinomycetota > Actinomycetes > Mycobacteriales > Mycobacteriaceae > Mycobacterium. The sequence goes on from JBEVFK010000209.1 coordinate 5,156, forward strand.
CACGCCCTCCAGGTCGGGCGCATCGGGTGATTCCAGCCGATCCCAGAAATCCGCGCCGTTGTCGGGTGGGCCGCCATCACCGAAAGTCGACGTCACCACGACGACCTCGCCGACACCCCTCAGGTCGGTGAGATCGACGGCGTCCATGTTCACCAACCGGGAGCCGTCACCGAGTTGCTCGGCCACCCGGGACGCGAACTCCTCGGCGGTACCGGTCTGCGACGCCCAGATCACCAACGGGCCGGTACCCGTCGCTGCGGGCGTGGCGTCGGTGGTGAGCCGGGAGTGGGCGCCGGCCAGCATGCCGTCGACCCAGAGCCGCACTTCTTTCCTGACCGGCGCGCCGGCGGGTAACACCGGCACACCGGGTGCGCCGCCGGCAATCCCTGCGTAGAACGCGGTCACGTACAGCGTCTCGTCTTCGGTGAACTGGGGGGCCATCGAGTGCGCCGTCTGGGACACCTGCGCCACCGGTCGCATGCTCACCGCGCAGACCTTGAACTCCGGCTGCAGCGAGTCGGGGTCCACTGCGTCGTTGGTCAGTGCGTTGACGGTGAGGTATTCGCCGTGTTCGTCGTTCCAGTGGAACGGCACCCACACATTGCCGGGCCGCACCCGGTCGGTGATCACGGCCGGGTACACGGCGCGACCCCGCCGCGTCGTCAACTCCACGGACTGCCCCTCGGCCACGCCGGCGCCCAGCGCATCGTCGGGGTGGATCTCGACGAACGGGCCGGAATTCAACTTGTTGAGCTTGGCCACCTTCCCCGTTTTGGTCATGGTGTGCCATTGATGTTGCAGCCGACCGGTATTGAGCACCAACGGGAACTCGTCATCGGGCAGCTCGGCGGCATCCATGTGGGGCCGGGGGTGGAACACCGCCCGCCGCGACGGGGTGGCGAAGGCCAGCCGGGGCGCATGGCCGTCCTCGTCGACGAAGTGATGCTGGCTCACCCCGTCGTTGAGGTACCGGATGGGATGGCGGTCCGTGTCGTCGGCCGGCGGCACCGGCCACTGCAGCGGCGTCTCGCGCAAGCGGTCGTAGCTGGCGCCGCGTAAGTCGTAGCCGGTGTTCGGATTCCAGAACTGTCGGATCTCGTCGAACACCTCTTCACTGGACTTGAACGCGAAGTCGTCACCGAAACCCAGGTGCGCCGCGACATCGCAGATCAGCTGCCAGTCCGGGCGCGCCGACCCGATGGGATCGATGGACTGCTGCAACAGCGTCAGATTGCGATCCGAATTCACCATCACCAGATCGGATTCGGCCCACAGCGTGGCAGGCAGCACGATATCGGCATAGCGGTTGGTGGCGGTGTCGCGGTAGGCGTCCTGGGTGATCACCAGTTCGGCGTTCTCCAGCCCGGTTATGGTGGTCGCCCGGTTGGGCATGGTGGCCACCGGATTGGTGCAGATGACCCACACCGCCTTGATCTCACCGGCGGCCAGGCGTTCGAACAGGTCCACCGCACCCGGACCGACGTCGGTGCGGATGGTCTCCGGTGCCAATCCCCATTTCGTTTCGACGAACTCGCGGTCGGCGGCAGACAGCACCGACCGCTGACCCGGCAGACCCGGACCCATGTAGCCCATCTCGCGGCCCCCCATGGCGTTGGGCTGACCGGTCAACGACATCGGCCCGCTGCCCGGGCGGCAGATCGCGCCGGTGGCCAGGTGCAGGTTGCAGATCGTGTTGGTGTTCCACGTGCCGTGGGTGCTCTGGTTCAAACCGACTGCCCAACAGGTCATCCAATCACCGGCGTCGGCGATCATCGTCGCGGCGGTGCGGATGTCGGCCTCGGTCAGACCGGTGATCTCGGCGACCCGCGCCGGCGCGTAATCGGCGAGGAACTCCGGCATCGCCTCCCAGCCCTGGGTGTGCTCGGCGATGAATTCGGCGTCGATATCACCGTTTTCGACCAGTAGATGCAGGATCCCGTTCAGCAGCGCCAGATCGGTGCCGGCCTTGATCGGCAGGAACAGGTCCGCGCGCTCCGCGGTGGTGGTGCGGCGCGGATCGACGACGATCAGTTTGGCACCGGCTTTGAGACGGTCGACCATGCGCAGGTAGAGGATCGGATGGCAGTCGGCCATGTTGGAGCCGATCACGAAGAACAGGTTGGTCTTGTCGAAATCGGTATAGGAGCCAGGCGGGCCGTCCGAGCCGAGCGACTGCTTGTACCCCGTTCCCGCACTGGCCATACACAGCCGCGAGTTGGACTCCATGTACTTGGTGCGCAGGAATCCCTTGGCCAGTTTGGTCGCCACATACTGCGATTCCAGTGACATCTGCCCGGAGACGTAGAACGCGACCGCGTCGGGGCCGTGCTCGTCGATGATGGCGCGCAGGCGGTTACCGGCCTCGGCGACCGCGTCGTCGACCGGACTGGGAACCGCGTCCTCGGAGCGGCTGGGCCGCACCAGAGCGCTTGACAGGCGGCCGTCGGTCGCCGCCATCATCTCGGCGTGGGTGGCACCCTTGGTGCACAGCCTGCCGAAGTTGGTGGGGTGCAGCTTGTCTCCACTGACCCGGGCGATCACCGGCGCACCCGTAGCGGGGTCGGGCCGGGTCTCCACCGAGATCCCGCACCCCACCCCGCAATACGAGCAGGCGGTTCGGGTGTGCGTGTTCAGCTTGCGCCCACCGGGGCCGGAGCGCGGCCGATCGTCTCACCGGTCGGCGCCGCGGACTTCAGCCGCAGGAAGACGAACCAGGTGACGATGGCGCACACCACGTAGAAGCCGAGGAACACCCAGAACGCGTTGGTGGCCGACTTGGCATCACCGACATACGACATCCGCAGCACGATGTTGATGAACACGCCACCGAGCGCGCCGACGGCGCCGGCGAAACCGATCAGCGCACCGGACATGCTGCGCGACCAGGCCGCCTTCTCTTCACGGCTCCACTCGTCGTGTCCCTGGGCCTTGGCCTCGAAGATCGACGGGATCATCTTGTAGGTGGAACCGTTGCCGAGGCCGGACAGGATGAACAGCAGGATGAAACCGGCGACGTAGGCGGCCATCTGGCCTCCGGTGGGAGCACCGGCGAAGCTGTCGTCGAGCATGCCGGCCCCCACCAGGATGCCGGCGGCGAAGATCATGGCGGTGAACACGTACAGGGTGATCTTGCCGCCACCCACCTTGTCGGCGAGCTTGCCACCGAAGGGCCGCGAGATCGAGCCGAGCAGCGGCCCGAGGAACGCGATCTGGGCGGCATGCAACGAGGCCTGCGCCGGGGTGTCGCCGCCGGCGAGGTAGTTGATCTGCAGCACCTGGCCGAAGGCGAAGGAGAAGCCGATGAACGAGCCGAAGGTGCCGATGTACAGGAAGCTCATCACCCAGGAATGCTTGTAGCGCATGGCCTCGACCATCGCGCCCAGATTGGAGCGCTGGTTGCCGAGGTTGTCCATGTACATCGCGGCGCCCACCGCGGCCAGGCCGACGAGCACCAGGTAGATGGCGCAGACGATGTAGGGGGCGGTATTGCTGACCGTGGCGATCACCAGCAGCCCGATCAGCTGGATGACGGGAACGCCGATGTTGCCGCCACCGGCGTTGAGTCCCAGTGCCCAGCCCTTGAGCCGCTGCGGATAGAAGGCGTTGATGTTGGTCATCGACGAGGCGAAGTTACCGCCGCCGAAGCCGGCGAACGCCGCGATGAGCATGAAGGTCGTGTACGAGGCCCCGGGCTGGGCCATCACCCACAACGTCAGCGCCAGCGGGATCAACAGCAGCAGCGCGCTGACGATGGTCCAGTTGCGGCCGCCGAACTTCGCCGGGGCGATGGTGTACGGAATCCGCATGAACGCGCCCACCAGAGTGGGCATGGCCACCAGGTAGAACTTGCCTGCCGGGTCGATGCCGTAGACGTCCTGCGGCATGAACAGCACCATCACCGACCAGATGGACCACACCGAGAAGCCGACGTGTTCGGCGAAGATGGACCAGATCAGGTTGCGCTTGGCGATGTCTTTACCGCCCTTGTCCCAGGCTTCGACGTCCTCGGAATCCCAGTGTTCGATCATGCGTTTACGGGTAACGGGTGCGGTCATGGTGCCTCCTGGATGAAACGACTGGCTGCATGGCTGGTGAAGCTCGGCCGGTTAAAGCGTTGTGTCCATGTCTACGGACCGGGGATTCCGCATCGATTGCCCTTGCGTGACCGCTTTGTCAATTGGCCCTCACACTGGCAACTACCTCACCGTGAGCCCCAGGACATGTGCAAATGGGTATTCATCGACGACTCGTGCGCGAAACCGGCTGGAAACAATGCGCCCCTAGCTTCGAGCTCACAGGCCCCCAGGTCACGCAGAAGGTGAGCACTCACATGTCCGACGGCAGCAGCCCGCAATTCCTCCAGGGCGCATATGAATTCAAAGGCGACGGTTACGACAAGCCCTCGCTGCTCGACGAGACGTTGCGCTACGTGGTACCGCCGGGCACCACCACTCAACCTGTGTACTTCCGGGGCGGCAACTCCAGCAAGCAGATGGTGAGCGTGGTGCTGTTCTGCGACGGAAAACCCATGCGGTACTTCCCGATTGCCGCCAAGGGTGCCACCCACGTGGCGCTGCGGGTGGTCGAAGACCTGTTGGCCGACACCGTGCTGGAGCTCTATGTCGCCGCGCCCCCGGGAGCCACCGGGAGCGTGATCGTCGACCTCGGGTTGGTGGAGTTCTGATGACCATCACCGAGCTCGCTCCCACCAACGGCCATCAGGTGCCCACCGCGAAGGCCCGCCTGGTGGTCGTCGGCAACGGGATGGCCGGCATCCGGGCCATCGAAGAGGTGCTGGGCCGCGGCGGCGCCGAGAAGTTCCAGATCACCGTGTTCGGCGACGAGCCCTACGGCAACTACAACCGCATTCTGCTGTCGAATGTGCTTGCCGGCAGCGATGATCCGACCGAGATCTATCTCAACGCCCTGGACTGGTACTCCGACAACGACATCGACCTGCGCGCCGGGGTCCGGGTGGTGCGGATCGACACCTTCGCGCACCTGGTGCACGCCGACGACGGCACGTCGATGCGCTACGACAAGCTGATCATGGCCACCGGCAGCCGGTCGTTCTTCCCGCCGATGGCCGGCCTGTGGGCCGACGACAAGACGCTGGCCGACGGGGTGTTCGGCTTCCGGACCCTCGATGACACCTCGACGATGATCGCCGAGGCGGCCACCCGACGCAAGGCGGTCGTGATCGGCGGCGGCCTGCTGGGTCTGGAAGCCGCTCGCGGACTGCAGAATCGCGGCATGGCCGTCGACGTGGTGCATGCCGGGGCCACCCTGATGAACGCCCAACTCGACGACCTGGCCGGGGCCATCCTGCGCAAATCCGTTGAGGCACTGGGCATCGGGGTCTACACCGAGAAACGCACGACCGAGGTGCTGGTCTCCGACGGCAAGCTGACCGGCATCGTGTTCTCCGACGGCGAGCAGCTCGAATGCGACATGCTGGTGATCGCCGCCGGCATCCGGCCCAATGTCGGCCTGGCGCAACGCGCCGGGCTCACCGTCGAACGCGCGGTCGTCACCGACGATCACATGCGCTCGGTGGACGACGACGACATCTACGTCGTCGGCGAATGTGCTCAGCACCGCGGCCAGGTCTACGGATTGGTCGCTCCGCTGTGGGAGCAGGCCAAGGTGCTGGCCGACCACCTCACCGAGGCCGATCCCCACGCGGCCTACCACGGGTCGAGGGTGGCCACCAAGCTCAAGGTCGCCGGCGTCGACGTCGCCTCCATGGGCATCAAGGGCCCCGAGCATCCCGATGACGAGTTCGTCCAGTACTCCGAACCGCGGCACGGCGTGTACAAGACCATCGTCATCCGGGACGGAAAACTGGTGGGCGCCACCCTGGTCGGTGACGTCAGCAAGGTGTCGTTCCTGACCCAGGCGTTCGACAACGGGCTACCGCTGCCCGACGAGCGGGTGTCGTTGATGTTCGACATCGGCACCCCCGACGTCGAGGTCGGGGTCGCCGAGCTGGCCGACGACGCCCAGGTGTGCAACTGCAACGGCGTCTCCAAAGGCGCCCTGGTGGCGTGTGTCAAGGGCGGCACCACCTCGGTGACCGGGGTGATGAAGCAGACCAAGGCCGGCAAGGGCTGCGGGTCGTGCAAGCAGCTGGTGGGACAGATCGTCGAGTGGGCGGCCGGCGGCGCGGTGACCGAGGACCCGTCGGCGTCGTGGTACGTCCCCGGCGTCCCGTACGCCAAGCCTGAACTGATGCGACACATCCGTGAGCTGCAATTGCATTCGGTGTCCTCGGTGTTCAACACGCTGGCCCCCGACGGCAAGCACGATGCCGGGTCGAAGATGGCGCTGGCGTCGCTGCTGGAGATGATGTGGGCCGACGAGTTCGTCGACGAGCGCGATTCGCGGTTCATCAACGACCGGGTGCACGCCAACATCCAGCGCGACGGCACGTTCTCGGTGGTGCCGCAGATGAAGGGCGGGGTGACGAATTCCTGGCAACTGCGGCGCATCGCCGATGTGGCGGACAAGTACGCGATCCCGATGATCAAGTGCACCGGCGGACAGCGCATCGACCTGCTCGGTATCCGTAAAGAAGACCTCCCCGGCGTGTGGGCCGATCTGGACATGCCGTCCGGCTACGCCTACGGCAAGAGCTTCCGGACCGTGAAAACCTGTGTAGGCAGCGATTTCTGTCGCTTCGGGCTCGGCGATTCGACCGCGCTGGGCATTGCGCTCGAGGAGCGGTATCAAGGCCTGGCCAGCCCGGCGAAGATGAAGCTGGCCGTCACGGGGTGTCCTCGCAACTGCGCCGAATCACTGTGCAAAGACCTCGGAGTGGTGGCCGTCGAGGGCGGCCGCTGGGAGATCTACGTCGGTGGTGCGGCGGGCGCGCACATCCGCAAGGAAGATCTTCCCGACGTCTGGGCCGATCTGGACATGCCGTCCGGCTACGCCTACGGGAAGAGCTTCCGGACGGTGAAGACCTGTGTCGGCAGCGATTTCTGCCGCTTCGGCCTCGGTGACTCCACCGCTCTCGGCGTCGCCATCGAGGAGCGGTTTCAAGGACTCGCCAGCCCGGCGAAGATGAAGCTCGCGGTCACCGGCTGCCCCCGCAACTGTGCCGAGTCACTGTGCAAGGACCTCGGCGTGGTCGCGGTCGACGGCGGACGGTGGGAGATCTACGTCGGCGGGGCAGCGGGAGCGCACATCCGCAAGGGTGATCTGCTCGCCACCGTCGACAGCGCCGACGAGGTCATGACCCTGACCGGACGGTTCCTGCAGTACTACCGCGAGAGCGCCAACTGGCTGGAGCGCACCTACGCATGGGTGCCGCGGGTGGGAATCGAGAAGATCCGCGCGGTGGTGGTCGACGATTCCGACGGCATCGCGGCGGAACTGGACGCTGCGATGGAGAAGTCCGTTGGCGCGTACCGCGATCCGTGGCAGGACGGCAAGCAGCCGGTCACCGAGGGCCAGTTCCGGTCGTCGCTGCCGTTGCTCCCGCTCCCCCAGGTGCCGGTGCGATGAGCGCTTGCGCGAAGAGCAAAGGGCGCCGATGAGCGCTTGCGCGAAGAGCAAAGGGCGCGATGAGCGCTTGCGCGAAGAGGAAAGGGCGCCGATGAGCGCTTGCGCGAAGAGCAAAGGGCGCCGATGACCGCCGTCACGGTCGGCAACGTCGACGAGATTCCCGTCGGCCAAGGACGCACGTTCGCCGTCGACGGCGAGCAGATCGCCGTCTACCGGATGCGGGACGGCTCGCTGCGGGCGCTCGGTGCGGTCTGTCCGCACAGGGGTGGGCCGCTCGCCGACGGGCTCACCGACGACGATGCGGTGGTGTGCCCGCTGCACGGCCGGACCTACGATCTGACGTCTGGAACGGAGTCGTCCGGCGGCCCCGGGGTGTGCTCACATCCCGTGGAAGCCGACGCGGACGGATCCATCCGTCTGACGCTGGAATGCGGCTGACCCTCACATGTCGGCGTAGCGGGCCCGGATGAACCCGTACACGCCGTATGCCGCGATGCCCAGGGCCGCCAGGATGAGCAGGATCTTGCCGAACGGGGCTGCGCCGAGCGTCTTCACGGCGGCATCGACTCCACTGGCCTTGGCGGGGTCCGACGTCAGCGTGGCGACGACCACCAGAATCCCGACGCCGATGAGCACCAACCCCTTGGCGACGTAGCCGACGATCCCGATCCACGTGATCGCCGTCCCGCCGGAGACGTTGAGCTCCTTGAGGAAGCGCTTGGTCGCGCCCTTGTAGACGTGGTACCCGCCGACGCCCAGCAGAACCAGCGCCACGACGATGAGAACGGCCTTGCCCCAACCGGATTGCATCAACTGGGCGCTGAGCCCGGCATTCTGCTGACCGCTGGACTGGCCGCTGCCCATCGCGAACTTCGCGGCGGAGAATGCCAGCGCGAGGTAGACAACGCCGACGGCGACCGCCTTGATGCGGTCCTTGGCTTCGCGCTCGACGAACGTCTCGATGACCTGCCAGACGCCCAACGCCGCGAGCACGACGGCGGCCACCCACAGCATCACGGCCCCACCCGGCTGTGCGGCCAGCGTAGCGAGCGCTCCGGACTGATCGGCGTTGCCGCCGTCGCCGAACGCAAGGCTGGCCACGATGAACGCGACCAGGATGTGCAGCAGCCCGCTGGCGGCGAAACCCCCCCGTGCCGCGCGCTCGAACCAGACGTTGTCATGGGCGGTGGCGGCCGCCGACCGGGTGTCGACCATTGCCAGCGGTTACCCAGGTCGAACGCCCGCCCAAACCCGAAATTTACGGGTACGCAGAATGGCGTCTCACTCGGCGGGTTTGACGGCGAGCACCGGCTTCGGGCAATTCAGGATCAGCTGCTGAGACGCACTGCCCAGCAGCAACTTGCCCACCGGGTTGCGGTGCCGGATCCCGATGACCAGCAACTCTGCGTCGTCGCGTTCCATCATCTCGAGCAGCGCGTCGACGGCATAGACGCCGACCGGCTGCTCCACCTCGAAGGGCACCCCGCAGTCGGCCAGCAACGCTTCGAGGTCGTGGACCTCTTGCTCGTGGGCAAACGCGGCATCGACGTACGAGTCGCCCTGGGTCGAATTGAAGACGAGGAGGGAGGTCTGGCGCACCTCCGCCTCGGCGATGCCGTGCTCCAGCGCCGCCCGCCCGAAGCGATCCGTGGTGTATCCGACGACTATCATTTCGGCTCCTCGCGCGAGTGCTGGTGGGTGATCACGCCTGGGCCTTCTCTCTTTGATCCCTGTCATCCTCCACCACCAGCAGCGTCTCCTCGCTGCGGTGCATC
>JBEVFK010000210.1:0-12576 GCA_040512325.1 Mycobacterium sp.
ATCCGGACCTCGTCGTATGGGCGTTCGCCGAACACCTTAGCTCCCCACGCAAGCAGCTAGCTAAGACGATCGTCGGGGGACAGCCGCCGCCTGATCGATGAGCCGCTTGCTCGTAGAGCGTCTGACTCTGCGGACATGACACCCATCCTAGTTAGCGTGTGTACAACAGCCGCGGAGGCTGTCCGCGATCCTCGACTGCTGCGCCAGGGCCCAAAGGACGCTTTAGCCGAAGTGCACGCCCTGGGCCAACGGCAGCTCCGAGGAGTAGTTGACGGTGTTGGTGGCACGCCGCATGTAGGCCTTCCACGAATCTGAGCCGGACTCGCGACCGCCGCCGGTCTGCTTCTCGCCGCCGAACGCACCGCCGATCTCCGCGCCCGAGGTGCCGATGTTGACGTTGGCGATGCCGCAGTCCGAGCCGTCGGCGGCCATGAACCGTTCGGCCTCCCGGATGTCGGTGGTGAAGATCGCCGACGAAAGTCCTTGCGGCACCGCATTGTTCAGGGCAATTGCCTCATCCAACGTGTCATAGGTCATGACGTAGAGGATGGGCGCAAACGTCTCGTCGTGCACGATCGCCGTCTGCGCGGGCATGCGCACCACCGCGGGCGCCACGTAGAAGGCGCCGTCGCCCGCCTCCCCACCGACCTCGACACGTTCGCCGCCACTGACTTCTCCGCCGTCGGCGGCGGCCTGCTCCAGGGCGCCCACCATGTCGCGGTAGGCCGTCTCGTGGATCAGCGGTCCGACCAGGGTGCCCTCGGCGTACGGGTCGCCGATGGGCAGGCTGCGGTAGGCGGCGGTGATCCGCTCGACGAGCGTGTCCACCACCGAGGTGTGGGCGATGACCCGACGCAGGCTGGTGCAGCGCTGTCCCGCGGTGCCGGCCGCCGAGAAGACGATGCCGCGCACCGCGAGATCCAGATCGGCCGACGGGGTGACGATCGCGGCGTTGTTGCCGCCGAGCTCGAGCAGCGCTTTCCCGAATCGCTGCGCCACCCGCGGGCCGACCTGCCGGCCCATCCGGACCGATCCGGTGGCGCTGACGAGTGCCACGCGGGGATCGTCGACCAGTGCCTCGCCCGCTTCGCGGCCGCCGAGGATCAACTGGCAGACCGCAGGCGGGGCGCCGACATCGTGGGCGGCCCGCTCGAGCAGTGCCTGGCAGGCGAAGGCGGTCAGCGGCGTCAACTCCGAGGGCTTCCACACCACGGTGTCGCCGCAGACCAGCGCCACCGCAGAGTTCCACGCCCACACCGCAACCGGGAAGTTGAACGCGGTGATCACGCCGACCACACCGAGAGGATGCCAGGTCTCCATCAACCGGTGCCCGGGCCGTTCGGAGGCGATGGTGCGGCCGTAGAGCTGGCGTGACAGGCCGACGGCGAACTGGCAGATGTCGATCATCTCCTGCACCTCGCCCAGCGCCTCGGAGGTGATCTTGCCCGCTTCGATGGTGACGAGACCGGCGACATCGTCCTTGTGCTCGGTGAGCAGTTCACCGAGCCGGGCCACCAACGCGCCCCGCACCGGCGCCGGCGTGGTCCGCCACACCGAAAACGCCTCGGCGGCTGCGGTGATCGCGGCATCGGCATCCAGCGCGCCGCCCTCCTTGACGGAGAACAGCGCCTCGCCGTTGACCGGCGAACTCGACGGCACGCCGTCGCCGCCGGGTTCGCCGAGCTCGGTGTCGGCGGCCCGGCCGAGGATGGCGGCCAGCGCCTCGTGGACCCGGGCGCGCAGGTGGTCGGCGGTGGGCAACGTCAGGTGCCGGGTGTCAGTGCTGGTCATGATGGAGCTTTCTCGTTGAGGGGGTACGGGTGGTGGAGGTAGCCAACAGGTTTGGTGGCTCGGCGGCAGAACGCGCCCTCAGCTGCCGGGTCTGGACCTCCGGTCGACGGTTCATCGCGACAGAATCCTGGGATAGTCTGCGGCGATGGTAGACGCCGAGCACCTCGATGACATCGACAGGACGCTGGTGCGTGAGCTGGTTGCCGACGGTCGCGCGACGTTGGCGCAGTTGGCCAGTACGGCCGGTCTGTCGGTCTCGGCGGTGCAGTCACGGGTGCGCCGCCTCGAATCCCGCGGTGTGGTGACCGGGTACACCGCCCGGGTGAACCCCGAAGCGGTGGGGCACATGCTCTCGGCGTTCGTCGCCATCACTCCTCTCGATCCTTCTCAACCCGATGATGCACCTGCCCGCCTGGAGCACATCGATGCCATCGAGGCGTGTCACTCGGTGGCGGGCGAGGAAAGTTATGTCCTGTTGGTACGGGTCGAGTCCGGGCGGGCCTTGGAAGAACTGCTGCAGAAGATTCGGACAGCGGCCAACGTCCGGACGCGAAGCACCATCATCTTACAAACTTTTTACGCAGGTCGCGACTTCGTACCGTAAAAAATCCTGTGAAGACAGGGTTGAACCGTAAATAATGCGTTAGTATTGCGCCATGACTGCTGTCCTTCCTTCCGCACGCCCCGTCGGCGTCCGTGCTGATATCGCGCCGGAACAGGTGCACGAGATCCTGGGCCGCAACATCCTGGCCGACGGTATGGACCTGGTGCTGGACCTCGAACGCTCGCGCGGCTGCTATCTGGTCGACGCCCGCACCGGCCGTCGCTACCTGGACATGTTCACGTTTTTCGCCTCATCGGCATTGGGCATGAACCATCCGGCACTCGCCGACGATCCGGAATTCCATGCCGAACTCGCCGCCACGGCGCTCAACAAACCCAGCAACTCCGACATCTACACCGTCCCGATGGCCCGGTTCGTCGATACCTTTGCCCGAGTCCTGGGCGACCCGGCGTTGCCGCACCTGTTCTTCGTCGACGGCGGCGCGCTGGCGGTGGAGAACGCGCTCAAGGTGGCTTTCGACTGGAAGAGCCGTTTCAACGAGGCCCGCGGTCTGTCCCCGGAGCTCGGCACCAAGGTGCTGCACCTGCAGGGCGCGTTCCACGGTCGCAGCGGTTACACACTGTCGTTGACCAATACCGACCCCAACAAGGTGGCGCGATTCCCCAAGTTCGACTGGCCGCGCATCGACGCGCCCTACCTTCGCCCCGGCGCGAACATGGCCGAGGTGGAGGCGGAGTCGCTGCGTCAGGCCCGGGCTGCCTTCGAGGCCAACCCCCACGACATTGCCTGTTTCCTCGCCGAACCCATTCAGGGCGAAGGCGGTGACCGGCATTTCCGGCCGGAGTTCTTCGCGGCGATGCGGGCGCTGTGCGACGAGTTCGACGCGCTGTTGATCTTCGACGAAGTGCAGACCGGGTGCGGCATCACCGGCACCGCCTGGGCCTATCAACAGCTCGGCGTCGCTCCCGACGTGGTGGCGTTCGGCAAGAAGACCCAGGTGTGCGGTGTCATGGCGGGTGGCCGCGTCGACGAGGTGCCCGACAACGTCTTCCGCGTGAGCTCCCGGATCAACTCGACCTGGGGCGGCAACCTCGTCGATATGGTGCGGTCGCGCCGCATCCTCGAAACCATCGAGGCCGACGGCCTTTTCGACCAAGCCGCGCAGCAGGGCCACCACCTGCTCAACCGACTCCACGAGCTGGCGGCCGAGCTGCCCGACACGGTGCTCGACGTCCGCGGCCGCGGTTTGATGTGTGCGTTCAGCCTGCCCACACCCGGGCAGCGCGACGAGCTGATCAGCCGGTTGTGGCAGCGCGGCGTGGTGATGCTGGCCAGTGGTGACACCAGCGTGCGGTTCCGCCCGGCGCTGACCGTCACGCGCGGCGAGCTCGACATCGCGGTGGCCGCGGTACGCGACGCCCTCAACTAGAGAGGGTGGCCGGGTGTCGTCAGCCGACGGATCTCGGCCTTGAGCCGCGGCAGATCGGTGCCGCCCACCAGGGTGCAGCCGTGGAGGTCGGCGAGACGGCGGGCGGCCGGGGTGAATCCCTGATTGGACACCACCATGGTGCGGGTGCAGTCCTGCATGGGCGCGCCGGCCACCACTTCCTGCACCGCCCCCGGACCCACCGGCCGGCCCAACCGTTTGCATTGCACGGCAACACGATCCGGTCGGCGGCCGAGAATCAGGTCGACGCCCCAGTCGCCGGTCATCGGGGTCATGATCACCGGCACGCCGCAGCTTCGGGCGACGCGGGCGACGTAGTCCTCGAACTCGGTGCCGGACATGAGTTCGGTGGGCTGCTCACGTACACCAGGAGTGGCGGCCCCGCGTAGTGCACCGGAGACGAACCTGGGCGCCAGCACCAACACCATCGGGGCCGCGGCGGCAACGGCCAGGCAATAGCCCAGGCTGAGGCCGAACGCGTAGGCGGCGATGCCCGCGACCGCGCCGATCACGGCATACGCCTTCACCCTCACCACGGCCACGATGGTAGAGGTGGGGCCCGACAGCCTACTGTGGTGACCATGACCGTTGCCAAGCGCGAACGCGCTGCGCTCGTCGAGTCCTTCCGTGCCGCCGGCCCCGATGCCCCGACGCTCTGTGAGGGCTGGACCGCGCGTGACCTGGCCGCCCACCTGGTCCTGCGTGAGCGCCGACTCGACGCCACCCCCGGTATCGCCTTTCCTCCGTTGTCCGGTTATACCGCCAAGGTGCAGGACAAGATCGCCGAGACCACGCCCTGGGAGGAGTTGGTCGACAAGATCGCCGGCGGCCCACCGATCTACTCGCCGTTCAAACTGCTGGACCCGCTGGTGAACACCGCAGAGATGTTCATCCACAACGAAGATGTGCGACGCGCCCAGCCTGGCTGGGAGCCACGGCAATTGGACAGCGCGACCATCGCCGCTCTGTTGCGCCCGCTACCGATGCTCAGCAAGGTCGCCCTGTCGAAGGTGCCTGTGCGCCTGACCCTGCGGACCCCGGATGGCCGCACGCTGGCCGAGGTGGGTAGCGGGCCCGAGGTGGTGCTCACCGGCGAGCCGGAAGAGTTGCTGCTGTACGCCTTTGGCCGCGACGCCATCCGGGTGGAGTTCACCGGAGACGAAGCCGCGGTGGCACAGGCGAAAGCAGCCAAGCGCGGGTTCTGACCTCAGCTGTTGAGAGCCCGCCACACCCGGGCCGGGGTCATCGGCAATTGGCTCAGGCGCACCCCGGTGGCGTTGCGGATCGCGTTGGCCAGCGCGGGTGCTACCGGGTTGTACGGAGACTCGCTCATCGACTTCGCGCCCATCGGGCCCATCTCGTCGTAGGTGTCGGCGAAGAGCACCTCGGTCACGGGCACATCCGCCAGTTGCGGAATGTGGTAATTGCGCAGGGTGGGATTGGTGACCACACCGTCGGGACTCAGCAACATCTCCTCATAGAGTGCCGAGCCGATCGCTTGCGCCACACCGCCTTCCACCTGGCCGCGGCACTGCTGCGGGTTGATCACCACACCGGCATCGGCTGCCTGCACCGACTGCAGGATGCGTACCACACCGGTCTCGGTGTCGACGGCCACCCGGAACCCCTGCACGTTGAATGCCACCGAGCGGGGGGTCCCGTTGTGGCGTCCGGTGCCGATCACCGGACCCGACGCGGTGAGTTCGGCGAAGGTGACGAACTGCTGACCGCACTGCACACCATGCGGTCCGAGCTCGCACACGGCCGCGGGCACCACCGCCCGTGCCGCCGCGGCGTCGATGAGCAGAGTGCGCAGGTGGACACAGGCACGCTGCACCGCCCGGCCGGCGACCACCGTTCCCGCGGAGCCGAACGCGCCCGTGTCGTAGCCGGCGAGGTCGGTATCGGACTGGCGCAACATGATTCTGTCAGCGGTGGTGCGCAACTCGGTGGCCGCCAGCTGGGTGTGGACCGTCGACGTGCCGTTACCGAATTCGGCCGTCCCCACCGACAGCGTGTAGTTACCGTCGCCGCTGACCGACACCTGCGCGTCGGCGAAGTGCCCGCGTGGCGGGATGGTCGCGATCATCGCCGCCGCCATCCCGGTGCCGATACGCCAGTGCGGGCCCACCGGATCGGTGGCGTCGTCGTGAGACGCCAGTGCGGCCTGGGTCAGGTCCAGACACTGGTCGAGGCCGTAACTGCCGAACGCCAGGTCGTCACGGGAGACATGTGAATCCACAAAGTCGTCGCCGGGCACCACGACATTGCGGCGACGCATCTCGAACGGATCCAGGCCCAGCTGCGCGGCGAGCTCGTCGATGGCCGACTCGACCGCAAAGACCATCTGCGAGAGGCCGTAACCACGGAAGGCGCCGGAGGGCAGATTGTTGGTGTAGACGGCCTGCGCGTCAACGCGCTTGTGCGGTACTCGGTACAGCGCAATGGATTCCGCGCAACTGTGGAACATCACCCCGGGGGTGTGGTTGCCGTACGCGCCGGCATCCATCAGTACGTCGACGCCCAGCGCGGTCAGCACACCGTCGCTGCCGGCGGCCACGGTGACGTCCACCCGGTAGGGGTGCCGACACGGGGCGACGGTGAACTGATCGGTACGGCTGAACTCGTAGCGGACCGGCTTGCCGAGCCGCAGCACCGCCAGCGCCACCAGATCCTCGGTCAGCATCTCCTGCTTGCCGCCGAACCCGCCACCGACCCGCTTGGTGAACACCTGCACCTCGTCGCGGGCCAACCCGAAGACATGGCACAGCTCGTCGCGGATCAGGAACGGCACCTGGGTGCTGCTGCGGATCACCAGGCGACCGGTGTCGTCTCGCCAGCCGGTGCAGCCGTGCGTCTCGAGGTGGCTGTGCTGCACCCGCTGGGTGTGCCAGCGGCCGGTCACGACTGCGCCGCCGGTGGCGCGGGCGATCGCCGTGCCCTCGTCGAGATCGCCGACGCCGCCGTGCAATTCGGAGACGATGTTGCGGGCCGAGTCGGCGATGCGCGTCGCCGGACCCTTGCCGGGGTGCACCACCGGAGCGTCCGGTCGGCGGGCGATGTCGGGGTCGAAGACCGCCGGCAGTTCCTCGTAATCGACGACGAGTGCGCGGCAGGCCTGCTCGGCGGTGCCGAGATCATCGGCGACGACGGCAGCGACCCGCTGGCCGATGAACCGGACGGTGTCATCGAGGACGTACGTGTCGTCCGGATCGTCGGCTCGGTTCTCGTGGCGGGCGGTCGAGAACGCGACAGCCGGGCTGTCGAGGTGGGTGAGCACCAGTCGCACACCCGGGATCGCCCGGGCCGCCGAGGTGTCGACGGACAGAATGCGGGCGTGTGCCACCGGACTGGGGAGGACCGCCATGTGCAGCATCCCCGCCATCACGAAGTCCATCGTGTACTGCTCGGTCCCGGTGACCACCTGGGCACCCGCCGGTGCGACGAGCGAGCGACCCACATCTGCGCCCTGAGCCGGCTTCTCGGTATTGGACCTGCCCTCCACCGCGTCGGTGACGGACCGGTATCCGGTGCAGCGACACAGATTGCCTTTGAGACTGCGCGGCAGGTCGGCGAGTTGCGGCTGCGACAAGGACGCGGCGGTGGTCACCATGCCCGCGGTGCAGAAGCCGCACTGGAACCCCGCTGCCTCGAGGAACTTCCGTTGCATGGGATGCAGGTCCTCGGGCGTTCCGAGCCCGGCGACGGTGGTGACCTCACAGCCGTCGGCCCGGTACGCGGGGTACACACATGAGTGCACCGCTTCGCCGTCGATCAGCACCGAGCAGGCACCGCAGTCGCCGGCGTCGCAGCCCTTCTTCACCTCGAAGTGCCCGTGGTCCCGCAGGTAGGTGCGTAGACACTGGCCCGGCCGGGGCGCCCGCGTTGCGGCCGCACCATTGATGGAGATACTCATCTCGGGTCCGGGCAGATGTGCAGTTCGGTCCGGATCTGCTCGGCGAGCGTCAGCGACACCCCGCGCCGCCAGTCCGGGTCACCGTGGGCGTCCATGGTCCAGGCGTCGTCGGGGATGGTGGCGTGAGCCGCGCGCAACTCGTCCGCGTCGGGTACGCCGTCGAACCGGAACACAAAGGGACGAACAGTGGCCGCGGTGATCGACAGCACGAACCCGTCGCCGTCCTGCGGGGTGTCACGGCGGCCGATCACCACGATCCCCGAGCGGCCCAGGGAAGACGGCGCCAGCTTGCGGAATGCCGTCGTCGCCCGTAACGCCGAGGCGGGGATCTGCACCGCACGCACCACGTCACCGACGGCAAGCACGTTCGTCGCACTGCCGGTGACGAATTCGGCGATCGGGGTCCGATAATCCGAGCCGTCGGAACGCCACACGGTCACCGTCCCGTCGAGAACGGAGAGCAACGAGATCATCGCGCCCGCGGGGAAAGACAGACAGACGTTTCCGCCGACGGTTGCGGTGCGCTGGATCTTGAACGACGCCAGCAGCGCTCCGCAACACTGCGTCAGCAGGGGTGCCGCTGCCCAGGTCGGTTGCAGCGTAGGCAATTCGTCGGCCAGCCGGGCCACCCGGCCGATGGTGCAGGTGGCGGCGAGTTCGAGGGCGGCGTCCTCCGATGAGTCGCCTCGGACAATCACCGGCTCCCAGCCCAGCGCGGTGATATCGACGAGTCGACGCAGGTGTATCTGGGGTTCGGAGAACAGCCAGGTGCCACCGGCCAGTACGGCGTCGTGCGGGCCCAGAGGCCAGACGTCCGCGCGGGAGGTGGGGATGTCGACAACCTCCACCGTGTTGAGGTCCACGCCGTAACGCTAGTCAAGGAGCTCGGCCACCGCAGGGTGGCGAATCGGCCGACACAGCAGCGTGACCTGCGATACGTTTTTGACACGTGCGTTTCGGGTCCCGGTCAGACGGGTACAGGGGACCACCGGGAGGAAACAACATGGCAGTCACGCGCACGTCGGAGACTCGTTCGCGAGTCGACCACGGAGCACGCGCCGACGAGAACGTCGGCACGGCGTTTCGGTTCGCCGGCGGTATCGCGGCGGCCGGGCTGATGTTTCTCGTGGTTGCGGCGCTGTGGGTGAGCACCTGCACCGAACCCCTCGACATGGATACGGCAGCCTGCGGGGTCCCGCAGCGGACACTGCTCGGCCTCGGCGCCCCGGCAATACTGCTCGGCGGCGCGGTCTGGGCGTTCATCCGCACCTACCGGACCTGGCGCGCACGAGGTTACTTCTGGGCCTGGCAGGGCGCCGGCTTCTTCTTGTTCACCGTCATGCTGGTGACACTGGCCATGGGATTTCCGGCACTCGCCGGCCCCGCACTCGGAGGCTGAACTCCTACTTCTCGACCTGTTTGCGCATCTCTGCGGTTAGCCCCGCCCCATACGTGACACACCGCCCGCCGCGGTGGCGACGACGCCGCCGCGGCGGCCGCATTTTTTCGGCGCGGGTCCATCCGACATGAGAAAACCCGGCGGAATCCGCCGGGGTTCTCCCACGTCGATCGGTGACCAGCTAGCGCTGGAACGACTCCTGGCGCTTTTCAGCTGCCTTGGCGCCTGCGCGAGCCGCATCGGCTTCGGCTTCTTTCTTCGCGGCGTCGCGCTCGGCTTCGGCCTTGTCCTGCTGAGCTTTGCCCTCATTGATCAACTCGTCGCGTCCGGTGACGGTACCGGCCACTTCCTTGGCTTTACCCTTGACGTCCTCGACGACGCCCTTGATGCCTTCTTCGGGTCCGCTGTTGTTCTCAGCCATGTATTTTCGACCTTTCCTAGTGTTTACGGAGTAAAGAGACGAGCTGGTCTTTTTTCTTGTCCGAGTATCCGGATATACCAAGCTCTTTCGCCCGCTTCTTGAGCGCGGAGACGGTCCAGCCCTCATAGGAGCCGGACTGGCCACCCTTTCGTCCTACACTCGAACGGCTCTTGGCCGCAGCAGCATTGGAGATCCGGGCCGCCTTCTCCTTGGAGTCGCCCTGCTGGCGCAGGTCTTTGTAGAGACCCTCGTCCTTGATCGATGAATTCGGCATCTCTACCTCCTGGCTCTCACAGTGGGGCGTTATGGTCTTCCCCCACGACGGCAGGGTTCCCCGGTGTCCGCCGAATAAAACAGCGCACCGTCAGCGGTCGTCGGGCGGCGGCCGTCGTGCAGGATGCCCGCACTCCTGGGCAGGGCCATCGAAGCCCGGCAAGGCCATCGAAGCCCGGAGAGACAGCGGGAGACCGCTTCCACCGCAGCGGGATACCCGCGCCCTCGACTACTACACCGCAGCCAGGGGTGTGTCACATGAGCGTTTGACACCTGTTCGGTTCGGGGTACCTCAGATCGATCATGACTTCACCGAAAATGACCATGACGGCCGGTGCATTGATCCCGGGCTCCACGCCAGCCGGCGCCTCGTCGAAGCGCCGGACCATCCACAACGGACATCACCGAGAGGAAGGGTGGCGCAATGGATAGCTGGGCCAAGCCCTGGGGTACTCTCGGTGCGATATTGCCGGGAGGCCAGTACATGTTCGATGCCGAGAGTTCTGATCACGCAGGTGCTCGCAGCCCGAAGGCTGTAGAGCTGCGGATCAGTGCGCAGCTGGAGAATCTTGCGATCGTGCGAACCGTCATCGGAGCGGTGGGCACCTTCGAGGATCTGGACCTCGACGCCGTCGCAGATCTGCGGTTGGCCGTTGACGAGGCCTGCACCCGACTGATCAAGTCCGCGGTCGTGGGCTCCACCCTGGTCCTGGTGATCGATCCGCGTCAGGACGACTTGGTAGTCGACGTGTCGACCACCTCGGCGGTCGAAGACATCCTGACTCCGGGCAGCTTCAGCTGGCACGTGTTGACGTCTCTCACCGACGACGTCCGGGTTTTCCGTGATGGTGCGGATCTCGACGGGATCGGTCCGGTGTTCGGCATTTCGCTGACGACGAGACGAGTGAGCCCGGCACGGTGAGTCCCACAGGCTCACAGAGGCCGGCCTCGCGGTCGGGTTCTTCGCGATCGAGTTCCGAATACTCCGACGTCCCGGACATGTTCCGACAGTTGGCTGAGCTCACCGAGGGGTCTGCGGCGTTCCAACGACAGCGCGACAGCATCGTCCAACGGTGCCTGCCGCTGGCGGATCATATCGCCCGCCGGTTCGACGGCCGCGGCGAACCTCGAGATGACCTCGTGCAGGTGGCCCGAGTGGGGCTCGTCAACGCCGTCATCCGCTTCGACGTCAATGCCGGGTCGGATTTTGTCTCGTTCGCAGTGCCGACCATCATGGGCGAGGTCCGACGGCACTTCCGCGACAACAGCTGGTCGGTCAAGGTGCCCCGGCGCCTGAAGGAACTGCACTTGCGACTGGGCAGTGCCACCGCCGAACTGTCTCAGCAGCTGGGTCGCGCACCCACCCCATCGGAGTTGGCCAAAGAGCTGGACATGGACCGCGACGAAGTGGTCGAGGGTCTGGTTGCGGGCAGTTCGTACAACACCTTGTCGATCGACAGCGGCGGCAGCGGCAGCGAAGATGCCCCGGCGATCGCCGACACCCTCGGCGACGTGGACCTCTCGCTCGACCAGATCGAGAACCGCGAAGCGCTGCGGCCGCTACTGGAGTCGTTGCCCGAGCGTGAGCGCACCGTCGTCGTCCTGCGGTTCTTCGAATCTCTGACCCAGACTCAGATCGCCGAGCGCATCGGGGTCTCCCAGATGCACGTGTCCCGTCTGCTGGCCAGGGCGCTGACCCGGCTCCGCGACCAGCTGGAGTAGCCGGCTTTCGTCCCGCTGGGCGAGGCCGAGACCGGCCCCAACGCGTGGATCGTGTGATGCCGAAAGGCCTCCGGTACCAACAGGATCCAGGCGTTCCGCTCCCTAGGCGAGCCAGCCCTGCTGCAAATCCCACGCCGTCCCGGCGGGCGGGGCGTCGTCACGTGTGACAGTTGCCTGGATCAAGCCGTACGGCCGGTCGTCGGCGTTGAACACCTCGTTGTTGTTCTCCAAGCCGAACGGGGAGAGGTCGTAGACGAAATGGTGCTTGTTGGGCGCCGAGAGCCGGATCTCCACGATGTCCGGGTAGGTCTCGAGGACGGCCTTGCCCATTTCGAAGAGTGTCTGCTGCAAGGCCAGCGACTGCACCACCGCAAACTGTTTCACCAGTTGGGTCTTGACCCCTGAATACGTCGCTTCCCAGTCGACGTCGGTGCCGGCGAAGCGCCATTGTGCCACCAGGGAGGTGGCCATCACCCGGTCGTGGGTGGGTGCCAGAATCGTGTACTCGTCCTCGAGGAAGCCGGTGAACTCCGAGCCGGTGGACTTGAGGATCACGAAATCCTTCAAGCCGCCGATGACGTGCTCGCCGTCGGCATCGACGGTGACGGCCGCGGTGCGGACCTCCTGGCCTTTGCGGATCCAGGTGTAGTCGTGTTCGGCGCCGTCGACAACGGCCCGCTCCCAGGCGTATTCCTCGATCTCGATACGAGCGCCCGCCACCGGCTGCACGTCATGGACGAAGTGGCGCGCCAACGCCAGGCCGTAGTCCTCGATCGACAGCAGGCCCTTCTCCTTGGCGTAGGCGTAGGCCGTCTGCTTCTGGGTGTCGGTCGGCAACACGTCGCCCTGGTCTCCTGCCAGGTGGGCCGCGGTGAAATCTCCCCGGAGACAAGTGGATACGTTGATGTCATGAATCTCGTGCCGGGGTGAGTCCCGGTAGATCCGGACGACGCGGTTCTCGGCCTTGCCGTACTGGTTCTTTCCCAGGATGATCTCGGACACCGGTCAGCTCCCTCGATAGGTGGAATAGGCGTACGGCGAC
>JBEVFK010000211.1:0-11137 GCA_040512325.1 Mycobacterium sp.
TGGCTCGTCACTTCGGTGGGGCCGGCGGGGATGGCTGCTGTGGTGGTCACGGACACCTCCTGGAGTGTGGGTGAATTAGAACACGTTCCAGAACGCGTTTTTGTCGGACCCCGCTCCTACCGTGACGGTATGAGTGCATGGATAAACACCATCAGCGCTGAACACGTTCAGCGCGGCATCGCCGGCGGCTTCACCCAAGCCGATCACGGCAAGGCAGACCGGCTCAAACGGCTGGCCCGCGGCGACTGGATCGCCTTCTACTCCCCCAAAACCGACTACCCCGAGGGAGACCCGTTGCGGATGTTCACCGCCGTGGGTCAGATCGTCGACGACGAGCCCTACCAAGTCGAGGTCACCCCGGAGTTCAAACCCTTCCGACGCAAAGTCGAGTTCCTCGACTGCACGCCGGTGCCGATACGTCCGTTGATCGATGAGCTGGAGTTCATCGAGGACAAGCAGCGCTGGGGTTTCCGGTTCAAGTTCGGCCTGTTCCGCATCAACGAGCATGACTTCGAGGTCATCCGGACGGCGTTGACGCATCGGCTCGCCGCCTGACCGGAGGCGCCGTGTGCGGCTGACCTATCGTGCTGGTGGTGAGCACCGAAGCGTCGACGGACGCGTTCTTCACCACCGACGACGGCGACGTCTTCATGCCGAGCCCGGCTGCGCAGGGTCCGTGGGGCGCGACGATCGGCGGTCAGCTGGTCAGTGGGTTGCTCGGCTGGGCGGTGGAACGCGACGCCGGTGACCCCGAGTTCCTGCCTGCCCGGCTGACCGTCGATCTGTTGCGGCCCACCTTCTTGGAGCCCGTGCGCGTACAGACGACGGTGCAGCGGGAAGGCAAGCGCATCAAGGTCGCCGATGTGGCGCTGCTCCAGCGCGACAAGGTGGTGTCGCGGGCCAGCGCGGTGTTCCTGCGCCGGACCGAGGAACCCGACAGCGAGGTGTGGTCACCGCCGCTGGCCATGCCGCCGCTGCCGGAGGAGCCCGCTGACCTACCGCCCGGCCCGCCGATGTTCATGTGGGCCTACGGCGCCAACCCCGATACCGGCGCGCCGGGGCTCGATGCGTTCGAGTGGCAGCAGGCCGAACATCCGAAGTTCGCGTGGATCCGTCAGGTGCGGCCGCTGGTCGCCGGCCAGGAGCTGACACCGTTCACCAAGGCGGTGATGTGCGGCGAGGTCACCAGCCCGCTGACCCATTGGGGCACTGGCGGATTGCGGCACATCAACGCCGACTACACGCTGACGCTGAGCCGGTTACCCGACGGCGAGTACATCGGCCTGGCGGCGTTGAGCCAGCACAGCGCGGCCGGGATCGCCACCGGGACGGCCACGGTGTTCGACGTGCACGGTCCGATCGGCACCGCCGTCGCCATCGCCCTGGCTCAGCCGCCGGACGCTTTCTCCCCTCGCAATCACACCGCCTGAAAGGCCCATCATGGCGATTCTGATCTCGGCAGCCGAACTGGCAGAACAGCTTTCCCGTCCCGATCTGGTGGTGCTCGATGTGCGGTGGACGGTGGCTGCGCCCGACGGCCGCGACGCGTACGTGGCCGGGCACATCCCCGACGCCGTGTTCGTCGACCTGGACACCGAACTCTCCGACCACTCCGTGACCGGTCGCGGCAGGCACCCACTGCCGAGCGCGGCCGCCCTGCAGGAGTCGGCGCGCCGGTGGGGCGTCAACCCCGGCGACACCGTGGTGGTCTACGACGACTGGAACGCCCAGGCCGCGTCGCGGGCCTGGTGGCTGCTTCGGGCCGGGGGTGTGGTGAATGTGTTGATCCTCGACGGCGGGTGGGCGGCCTGGCGGCGCGCGGGATTGCCGACGGAGGCAGGCGATGTCGAACCGACGCCGGGCACCGTCACGATCACTGACTTGACCGGGTTGCCGGTCACCGACGCTGATGGCGTCGCCACCGACGCAGCCGCCCCCGACCACGTGGTGCTCGACGCGCGCGCCGCCGCCCGATACCGCGGCGACGAGGAACCACTGGATCCGCGCGCCGGCCACATCCCCGGTGCGGTGTCCGCTCCGACGGCCGAAAACCTCACCGCCGAGGGCACTTTCCTACCGGCGGCGGACCTTCAGGCCCGGTTCGCCGCCGTCGGGGCTGCTGACAAACCGGTCAGCGTCTACTGCGGGTCCGGCGTCACCGCCACCCACCAGATCGCCGCGCTCGCGATCGCCGGCCTCGACGGCACCCTGTTCCCGGGCTCGTGGTCGGAGTGGTCGAACGATCCGGCGCGGGCGGTGGCGACCGGATCGGATCCGGGCGGCAGCTGACGTGCGGCCATGATGACCAGTCGCACTAGTCCGATAGGTCCTCCGGCGGCCATCCTGGCACGATGAAGACGGTGACCAGCACGGAAGCCGCGTACGACGAGCATCCCCTTGCCGAACCCGATGAGTGGGGCGACCTGGCATCGTGGCGGCAAGCCGTTTCCTGCTCTCGGTGAGCACCACTAGTGCTCTGGGAGCCGGTTGACCCATTCGCGCAGCAGCGACTCCAGGTCGTCGGTATCCATCTTCTGGCTCTGTCGGTACCGCGCCATCTGCCGAATGATCTTGGCGTTCAACTCTTCCCGCTCAGCTGACTCGGCGTAGATCTTGAAGAAACGCACCCAGTGCCCCGCCTCGATACCGGCGACGCGCTGGCTGAGGATCTCGTTGACGTAATGGTCGATCAGCCCCTCCGCACGCGCGACGCGACCGAAGTTGCCGCCGGAATCCTGCCGAGCCTTGTCGGCGATGTTGGACTTCGGTGACGGGTACGGCCTGGGGTCCGGCGGCGGGGTGATGGCGTAGTAGTCGTCGCTCTTCTCATGACCGCTCTCGGCGTCCTTCCCGCGCCGGCCCACCGACCAGTAGTGGTTGCGCATATCGGCGGCGTAGCGCGCCGATTCGACAAAAGGCTTGTAGACCACCGGATGGCCACTGAGGACGTTCTTCAAATGCCACGGCACCACCACCAGCAGGTCGTGCACGTCGCACACCTCGCGGTTGACGGCGTAGCGGAACGACGGCTCGGCCTCCCGGCTGAGCAGGTACCAGCCCTTGAGCTCGATGCCCATCGCCACACCGTGGCCGGCGGCGATCAGGGTGGCGTTGTTGGTGACGAGGCGGACGTCGGGAAACGTCTGCGCCGAGCGGACGAACTTGTATTCAGCCCAGTCGCCGTCGGGATCCCAGACCGCCCGCAGCCGGTTCAGCGTCTCGACCACCTGGATTTCGATGCTGCCGCCGAGCATCGAGTTCAGGGAGAACAGGTCACCGGCCTCAAGGCCTTCGATGAACGTCTGCGACGAGAAGTGCACCGGCAGTGCGGCCAACGCGTCTTGCACGTCACCCACCAGAGTGCCGCGCGCTGACAGCGGGTCCGGCTCCTCGCGGGCCGGCGGTGCCGGTGCGCTGTACCCACCGAACAAGGTCATCGAGAGCTCACAATCATTCGGTGACCTCGATGGCATCGAGCTCGGCCGCGATGTGGCGGTTGGCGGCGGCGTCGGTCAGCCGTTCGTGGGCGATCTCGGCGAAGTGCGGATCGCGTTCGGCCACAAAGGCACGACGGCCCAGAGCGACGGCGGCCACCGATCCCGACGCCAGCCCGCCGAACGGCTCCCACACCACGTCGCCTTCGCGCGTCACCGCGTGCACCAGGCGTTCCATGAATTCCAGGGGTTTCTGGTTCAGATGCACCGACGACGCCCGGGTGGGCTTGTAGACCCGGGGTGCGGACCGGCGCATCGATCCCTTGAGTCGCTCGCCGTCGTGCAGCGGACCGCGGCGCCACACATTGGTGAGCCCGTGGGTGTGTGTCCATGGATAGCGCATGGTGTCCCACTGCTCGGCGGTGACCGAGGCCTCCCCGTCCAGCGAGAAGTACGGGCGGCCCGACTCGAAGCCGTGCTCATTGCAGTAGGCGGCCATCCGCTGGACCATCAACCCGGGCGGGAAGTACCAGAGCCAGTCTCTGGTCAGGTACTTGCGGGTGGCGGCGTTGCGGACCCCGCAGGCCTCGTTCGACAGGTACAGCGGCAGGCCGGACCGCATCCATTCGTGGCGCAACCAGTCCTGCACGCCCAGCACCGCACCGTCCTCGGCGGGCACCTCGAAGCGGCGCTGATAGAGCGCGCACACCTCGGTGACGACGGGGTACTGGCGGATGGTCTTGCCGTTGACGTTGCCGGCGATGTGCGACAGGCCCTTGTCCCACACGATGGTCTGGATGTAGTCCCAACCCTGCCGGTTCAGCTCGGCGTGCACCGTGGCCCAGCCGACCTCGGTGCCCCAGAACCACAGCGTGGTGCCTGGATGCGACGCCTGCGTCCACGCCTTGATGTGCTCGTCGTACCAGCCGACCAGCCCGTCGGAATCGATTGTGTCGCCGTGAAATCCACGCACCCCGTAGGCACCGTCACTGATGATGGTTGCAGGTGCCGGCCACCCGGCGTAGGCCTGCCGAGCGTCCCCGCGATGCAGGCTGAACGGCGCGTTTGCGTCGGCGACCACATGCAAGCCGCGCGGCTTGCGCGCGTCGCTGCGAGCGCGCGCGGCACGTGGTGGCATGAGAGGTCCTGTCGGGGGCGGCCGGGTTGTCGTCTAGATCGTAGGCAGTCACTACCCTCGCACGCGGCACCGACAGTCAGCGCAGTGCTTCCTGGCGCAGAGCTCATCGGCCGCTCGTCCCTCGCGACCTCGACTCAGCGCAGTGCTTCCCCGTACACCCGCTCCACCGTCAACGCCATCAACACCCGGCGATCGGCGACCATCACCGCGCGGTACTCGTCCCAGTCCGGGTGCTCACCGGCCGCGCGTCGGTAGTAGTCCACCAGCGTCTCGACCTCGGGACCGTGTGGATCCGAGCCGGGGCCGGTGAGGGTGACCGTGCCCTCGGCCGTCGCCCAGGCCCAGCCGTCGGCGCGGGTGACCTCGAGTGCGGCGCGCGGGTCACGACGCAGGTTGATCGTCTTGGCGCGGCCCTCGGTCATCGACACGTCTAAGACGCCTTCTGCACGGTCGTAGAACGGGGTCACCGGCGACAGCTGGGGCAGGCCGTTGGTCTTGATGGTCGCGAGCACCCCGAGCCGGCACTCGGCGAGCAGAGCATGCGGATCGAACGTGGGCTGGGTCACAGAGGTCATCTTCGTGCCAACCGCGGGCCCCACACCCGCTATTCCGGCCGAACGACCTCGCTAGGCTTACCCGAGGAGGGAACCGATGCCCACTGCGTCCGCGAGTTTGCCGAGGGGTGAATGGCCGAGCAGACCAGTGCCAACCGGCGACACATCGACCACAGAGATGAAACCTGATTTACCGCAACACCGAGTGGGGCCGTCCGTATGCCGTTGACCAGTGGCGAGCAGTTTGCCGGCTACCGGATTCTGCGGATGATCGGGTCCGGGGGAATGGGCGAGGTCTACCTCGCTCAGCACCCGCGGCTGCCGCGGCACGACGCGCTCAAGATCCTGCCTGCCCACATGTCGGCCGACAGCGCGTTTCGTGAGCGGTTCAGCCGCGAAGCCGACCTCGCCGCCACGTTGTTCCACCCGCACATCGTCGGCGTCCATGACCGTGGCGAAGACCGCGGCCAGTTGTGGATCTCGATGGACTTCATCGACGGCACCGACGCCGGCCACCTGGTTCGCGACGTACACCCCGGTGGGCTTCCGGTGGGCGAGGTCATCGAGATAGCGGGGGCGATCGCCGAGGCGCTGGACTACGCACACACCCGCGGCCTGCTGCACCGCGACATCAAACCCGGCAATATCCTGCTCTCCCAGCCGGTGGCCGGGCGCCGACGAATTCTGCTCGCGGACTTCGGAATCGCGCGGTCGATGGCCGACACCAGCCAGCTCACCCAGACCAACATGGCTCTCGGCACCGTCCACTATGCCTCCCCTGAGCAGCTTCGCCATCAGGTCCTGGATGCCCGCACCGACCAATACTCGCTGGCGGCAACAACCTTCGAACTCCTCACCGGCCATCCGCCGTTCCACGATCCCAGCCCTGCCGTGGTGATGAGCCAACACCTGACGCTGCCGCCGCCCTCGTTGGCCGCCAGCCGACCCGAACTGGCCGCACTCGACGTACCGTTCGCCATCGCCCTGTCGAAGTACCCGGGCGACCGCTTTCCCCGCTGCGAGGACTTCGTCCAGTCGTTGCAGGCCCACGTCCAGCACGGCCGCCGCGGCACCCGGGCCCTGGTGGCGGCTCCGCCCCCGGTGGCCTCCCCCTCGGTGCCGCCTCCGGTGGCCACTGCCCGCAAGACCCCGGCTCTGCTGTGGCCGCTGACCATCGCCGCCGCGGTGGCCGTCGTCGTCATCTACGCGCTGATCTACTTCAATCAGTCCCGGCCGCAGGGCACGGCCGCCGAGGTCACCACCTCGGCGCCCACGACGACGATCACCACCACGACCACCAGTACGGAAACGTCGGAGGGCCTGGGTGATGTGGTGATGAACTACTACGCCGAACTGCCCGACAACACCCAAGACGCCTGGAAGATGCTCTCCCCGGAGTATCAGGCCAAAACCGGCGGCATGCGTCAGTACCGCGACTTCTGGCAATCCGTCCGCTCCGTCACCGTCGAGTCCGTCTCGCCCCGAGATGCCACCAGTGTGTCGGCGCGGCTGACGTACGTGCTGCGCAACGGCTCCACCGATTCCGAACAACGCTGGTTCGAAATCACCACGGAGGACGGCAACCCGGTGATCGCCGATTCCGGACTGGGTTCCTGAATCTGCTCAGGGCCACAGCTGGTCGGCATAACGTTCATACATCGGGCGCTTCCGGGCCCGATCACGCACCGTCGGCGCAACTCCGGTGTGCCGAAGCTCCCGCAGCAGGCCCAGATCCAGCTCGGCCATGAGCACACTCTCGACATCGTCTGGTCCGAGGGCGATCACACCGTCGTCGGGCAGTCCGGGCTCGCAGGGTCCCAGCACCGAGGCGCGGCCGCGGCCCGGTGGAATGGGCCCCCGACCGGTCCCGACCACCGGGCAGTGCACCGCGTACACCTGGTTCTCGATACACCGGGCGGCCAGCGTGGTGCGGACGCGGTGATACCCCGCCACGGTGAACGTGTAACTGGGACAGAGCAATACCTCCACCCCGAGCCGACCGTAGATCGTCGCGAGCTCGGGGACCTCCGCCTCGTAACACACCAGCACACCGCAGGTGACGCCCGCGACCTCGATGCAGGTGATCTCCTCACCTTCGCCTGACAGATAACCCCACTCCGCCGGGAAGAGATGGGACTTGATGTGGCGCACCACGTTCCCGTCGGGATAGAAGACGTGTGCGACGTTGAGCAGCCCGGCCGACGACTCCACGAAGTGGGAGCCGGCCAATATGACCTGATCGCGCGCCGCCGCCTCCGCGGCGAAGAAGGCTTCGTAGTCCGCGGTGAAACCGGCTACCACCGCGAACGCCTCGCGGGCAGGCAGGTCCTCCCAGCCGGATTGGGTGGCGGCCAACCCGGCCGTCATGCACTCACCCAAGATCACCACGTCGGCGCCGGCGGCTTCATCGAGTCGCCGCGACACCCGGCCGGCGAAATCTGTCCAGCGTGTCACCGGCTCGAGGTCGAACTGCACTGCGGCCACGCGTAATTGGGTCGTCATGTCAGGAGCGGCATCACCTGGGTGCCGAACCGGTCCAGGTCAGTCAGGTAGTCCTGGAAGGTGAACATCACACCGCCCACACCCTCGACCTCGGAGACCGCTCTGATCTGTTCGGCGACACTCTTGGGATCGCCCTTGATGACCTCCCACAGCATGAAGTTATCAGTGCCCATCAGGGTGGCGTGCAGCGAGTTCTGGTCCGCCGAGCTGTCCATCGAGGCGTGCCCGGTCATGGTCGCGACCGTCTCCAGGTCCTGGTTCTCCCGCCACCGCCCGATGATGTCGTCACATTCAGCGAGACTGTCACGAACCACGCACTGGTACAGCGGGTACGCCTCGGCGGGCCGGCCGGCCACCTCACCCGCGGTACGAACCCGGCTGATCTGGGTCTCCAGCTCGTCGGCGTCGAGCTTGCCGCCCATGAACTGGTAATCCGCGAACTCCGCGGTGAACGCCATGCCCTTGTCCGACTGGCCGGCGCACACGATCTTGACGTCGACGACGTCGCCGAAATGCGGCTCCAGTTTCGCGTCGTTCATCTGGAAGAACTGGCCCTGGAAATCCGACTGCCCGGTGGTCCAGAGTTCGCGCATGATGGTGAGGTACTCGGCGGCGTACTCGTAGCGGTACTGGAAGTACTCATCACCGGGCCAGAGTCCCATCGACTCCCATTCGGGCTTCTCCCAGCCGGTGATGATATTGACACCGAACCTGCCCGGCCCGGCCATGTTCGCCACTGTCACAACCTGTTTCGCCGCGTATACCGGCGGCACGCTGAGCAGCGATATCGACGGGATCAGCTGGATCTTCCTGGTGACTGCGGCCAAACCGGCCATGGTGGTGAATGAGTCCAGGGCATAGTCCCAGAACCGCGTCTGCCCGCCCATGCCCTTGTACTTGTTCGGTGCCAGCAGGAACTCGAAGCCGTAGTGCTCGGCCTTGAGCGCCGTCTCCTGCAGGAGGAACCAGCTGGGACGGTACTGCGGCGACGCGGTCGAGATGACCCACCCGGTGCTCAGAGTAGGGGCAAAGACGCCGAGTTTCATGACTGTGCCTGTGTGGTCATGCAACCGAGGTTAGCCAGCGGGCAGGCATGGGAGATCAGCAAAATTACGTAGCGGCGGTAACCATCAGGTTGCGTCGGCGCGGCGGCCGGGTCGTGCACGACGCACGATCGCGCAGGTCCCGCTATGGTGGGAAATCAATACCCTCACCAGCCATTTTCAGGAATACCCATGGTCAGCCGGATGGAGCCAACGTCGTCGACCACCGTGGCGGCGTGGGATGGCCGAGCCTTCTGTGTTCAGATTCTGCGCGGCGGTGAGTGCGGTTCAGCCGAATCCGGTGGGTGGACGAGCGTGCCCGACGGACTGCGCCGGATCGCGACCGCCGCGCTGGCGGAAGGCCTTCGCTACAGCCACTTTTACTGGCACGATGCGCCGTCGGCGCCGCTGTGTGCGGTGCGCATCGAGTTGCACGGCGACGTAGGCGCCGAATTCGCCCTGATGGCAGGCGAACTCGTCTGCTCACTGCCCTATGAGGTGAGTCGACGTGAGCTGGACGTCCTCACCCTGGTCACCACCGGTGCAGGCAACAACGAGATCGCCGCACTCTTGCATCTGTCACCGCGGACCGTCACGACGCACGTCGACAACATCATGCGCAAACTGCAGGTCCCCTCTCGCACTGCGGCGGCCGCCCGGGCGATCGACGAGGGCCTGCTGGCGGTGCCGGTCCCCGCGGACTGCGCCGGCTTGGCCAGGACCCGCCTCGGCCGGGTGCTCTCCTCGGCCACCGGCGCCGGTCCACGCGCCACCGGCCCCGCGCCGCGGTCACTGCGGCTGCGGCCGCTCGTCATCGGCGCCGCACTGCCGCTTTCGGGCCTCGGGGCCGGTGACGGACTGGAGATGCTGCGCGGGTTGCAGCTGGCCCAAGCCGAGATAAATGCCGCCGGCGGCATCCACGGCAGAACCATCGATATCGAGGTCGCCGACATCGACATCGACGACCGGGAGTCGACCCGGCGCGGTGTCTCCCACCTCGCCGATCGCGAGGTGGACATCCTCACCTCCGGGTACGTCGCTCACCAGGACGCCGCCCATGACGAGGCGGTCTCGACGGGCCTCCCGTATCTGCACGCCGCGACGTCCGGTGTGATGGAGCGCCGCGTCGGCGAGAACCCCTCCCGGTATGCGCGGATCCTGCAGGTGTGCCCGAGTGACATTCACTATGCCCCGGGGTTCGTCCGATTCGTCGACGGCTTGGCCCGCAGGCGTCTGCTGCCGTGCCCGTCCAGGACACTGGTCTGTCTGCAGCAAAGTTCTTGGCAGCTAATCGATTTCGGGACCGCACAAGCGAAGGAGCTGGCTGACGCCAACGGGTGGGACCTGGTGGTGATCGACGTCCCCCCTGCGCAGGAGTGGACGCCGGCCGCCGTGCGGGCCCTCGAGCACTCGCCCGCCGCGATCTTCGTCGGCTCCTACTTTCTGGACCATCACCTCGACGTCGTCAGCACTGTTCGTCGCGCCCGGGCCGAACCGCTGCTGTATTCCATCTACGCGCCGTCGGTGCCGGCGTTCCGGGAGCGGCTGGGCGCTGCGGCCGACGGCGTGGTGTGGGCAACCACCACCGGCACCTATTCCGACGCGAGGGGTACCGCGTTCGCCGGACGCTACGCACACCGGTTCGGCAGCGCCCCCGGGCGCTCCCACGCCGGCCTTGCCTACGACCGGGCCCACCTGATCGCGCAGGCCTGGTCACGCGTCGACAACTTCCGGGACTTCGCGCAGGTGGCACGGCACCTGCGCGGTGCCACCTACCGAGGTGTCAACGGCGCGTACTCATTCCATCCCGAGACCGGCGTGGCCATCGGCTTCGACGACACCGGCGGTGATCCCTCGTTGGCGCAGGCCCACGTGATCTACCAGATCCAGGGCAGCAGGCACGAGATCATCTCGCCGCGC
Source organism: Mycobacterium sp. (assembly GCA_040512325.1). Taxonomy (GTDB): domain Bacteria; phylum Actinomycetota; class Actinomycetes; order Mycobacteriales; family Mycobacteriaceae; genus Mycobacterium. The sequence continues at coordinate 10,592 of JBEVFK010000211.1, forward strand.
CCCTACACCACTGCCGAGTTCCGGGTTCCCGCGCGGATCGCCGGCGACGTCCACCCCGACGGGCTGGGCTACTGACCCGGCTCACCGAACTGAACGAATAACGCCGAGAATCCGAAGCGATTCGGGCGTTGGTTCATCCTCGTGGGCTTGTGTGATCGCTGCAGAGCTCAGTAGCCGGCGACCTCGATGAGCCATGTCTCGTCGTTGGCTGCTTGCTCGACTCGTTCCCTGCTGCCGCCGACGTCACGCATTCCAACTGGTCCGGACCTGAGGCCCCCGGTCGTCGGTCTGTGGATGAAGTGCAGACTGTGGACAAGTAGCCCGATTCTGGCGGTTGTTCGTGGTGGGATGTGTTGTCCCGCAGATGTTGTCGGGCCGTCGGAGTATCTTCGAAAATATGTTCGAAGACCTGGTAGACCCAGCGACCTACGGGGACCTCACCCCGGCGGCGATGATCGATGAGATCACCGCATTGCACCGGGCGGAAGCCACCACGGTCGCCCGCAAATGGGCGGTCATCGCCCACCTGTTGGCCTACCACAAGGA
>JBEVFK010000212.1:0-8854 GCA_040512325.1 Mycobacterium sp.
GGGGGCGCCGGGGGTGCCGAGCTGGGCACGTTGACCGGGAACGTGTTGCCCGCGGACAGCTCGTCGTCGGGTTCGGGCAATTCCTTGGGCGTGAAGAACTCGCGAAAGCGTGACGAGCCGTGCAGGCGGTACGTCACCTTGTGGGCCTTGGTGTCCGGTAGGGCGTGCACCGTGGGACGGATCGGGACGTCGCCCAGGGGTTCGGGTGACCCTTGCGAGGTCAGCAGCGAATACCGTTCGTGCTCGGCGATCCGATAGTCCGTCACGATCGTCGACGTGGTGACCGGGGCGGGTTCACCGGCGGCCGGGTCGTCGACGAAATCCGTCCAGACGGCGCGTAGTTCGGCCCTGTCGGTGCTGGAACCGTGCACGTCGATGACCCCGTCCAGGATGGCCGTGGCGACGCCGGTCTGACGCCGCTCGGCCAGCAGTCGCGAGATCCTCGGTGGGATCGCCGGCCGCGCCGTGGCATGTACCAGGCGTAGGTCCTCATCGGGGGTCAGCCACCACATCCAACCGTCCCGAGCCGCAGCCTCCAAGATGCGGCGGTCCGCTTCCGGGACCATCGGGTCGTGCACCGGATGGAATCGCCACGGGCCCATCTTCGCGACATGCTCCGCGTCCAGTGTGGTGGAGTACTTCACCGCGACCTGCTCGCCCGGCGGCAGGCCGACATGGATGACGTTGCCCTCCAATTGGGCATTCAGGGTCTCCGACCCGTGCAGCACCAGGCGCAGCGGCTGGATCTCGGGCCAGGCGCCGGCATAGTCCACCGTCACCGATTGAAGCACCCGAGGGTTGGACAGCCGGTGGTCTGCCCCGGCTTGGTAGAACACCAAGGCAACACCGTGGGCCATCGGGTCAGGCAGATACGGCAGCGTCAACTGATCGACATCGTGCACGATGTACTGGCCGGCGCCGGGTTGCTCCTCGGGATCCTGGATGTCTTCGAGGTCGACGACGTCGGTGGCATTCGGCCCGGTCACCAGCCTGATGCCCGGCTGTGGAACGGTGCGACGAGGATCGTGGATATCTTGAATATCCTTGTGGTAGAACGTTCCCCGCTCCTTCAATGCCATCGCGTAAGCCCTGGCGGTTTGTCCGTTCTGCATCAGGGGGTCCAGACGGCCGTCCTGTTCGGCCTCCAACTCGCTGCCCTTCGGTGCAGCGATGTGGCGCTGGCACAGCCCCGGTCCTGACTGCAGCCCGGTGCGGATCACCAGGCGCTGCACGGATTCTCCGGTGGTGTAGTCCTCGCGGGGAACCAGTGTGGGTGCGGGGATCGGGTCCCACCGCAGGAACAGTCTCGGCACCGTGACTACGGTGGGATCGCCCGCATCGGCGAACAATCCGGCCAGGTGGGAGAGGTCGACATCCTCCCACTGCGGGTAACGGCGCAGCGAGGCTGCCTTGTCGACGACGGAGGCGGTGGCCCGTTCGATGTCCGTGCGGGTTCCCGCGCCGTCGTGCACTGCTGGCTTGATCTCCCCGCGCAGCGAGTGCAACACACCGGACTGCTCGCGGGTGCTCGCCTCGGCCCGAAGTGCGTCCAGGTGAGCCGCAGCCGTGTCGATCAGGGTCTGGGCGGCGGTAGCCGGGGTGTTGCTGTCCAGCGGCACACTGTTTCCTGCCAGATCGACGCCGGCGATCCGGAACGAGTACTTGCGTCCATAACGCAGCGCGGGCAGGGTTTTCGGTTTGACCGTCGAACGTACCCACAGACCCGGTTCTGGAGTGGATTCGGGGACATCGTCGAAACGTTCACGTCCCGGCTCGGGATGCGCCGCGTCGTTGTGGATCACCTGCTTGCCCGGTTTCGGCGCCGACAGACTCCAGCCGTCCCAGCCGGCCAGGACCTCGTGCACGTAGTACGGGTTGTTCGGGTCGCCCGGGGTTCGGCTCAGCGGCGGGTTCTGCAGCATGCCGTCGTCGTCGGCCGCAGCGAGGATCGGGGTATCGGTGAACGACGCGGTGACCAGGCGTTCATGCAAACTGTGCCAGTTGTCGGTGACGTCGTCCCACACCTCTACTCGCGTGCCCCGCAGCAATTCCTCGAAGTGGAATTCTTCGCGAACCTGCGGCGTGCCAGGTTGTTCGACTTCGACCTGGCGTCCCTCACTGTCCTGGACTTGCTCATGGAGTCGCTCCGACCGGTTCAGCTCGGCGACGGCAAATCCGGTGCTGCGCAACCCGGCCGGCGCGTAGGAGCCTGGATCGCCGTTGACTTCGACGGCCAGGGCCCGTACCGCGCTGCGGCACAGTTGCTCCAGTGACAGCGCACCGGCGTCGGGATCGAGGTCCATCACCCGGTAGCGCTGCGGATCACCCAGGCGCAGCCGTCCTGCCGTCCAGCGGTTGATGTCCTTGGCGCGTGCCAGGAATCGGTTGCCCTCGGCGCTGCACAGCGTTGTGGGCGAGAGGTATTTCTCGACGTCGGCGACACTGCCGTCGAGGTCGATGTCGCACCAGATCGCGGTGGCCAGTTTGAGAGCGTCGAGGTCGTCGACCTTGATGTCGACGACGATGCCGAGTTTGCGCGCCAGCGCCGGAACGTTGCACACCGAAGCCACCCGAGCATGGAAATCCGGCGGGTCGGGTGCTGCGACGGCGGCACGAACGCCGTCCTCGGGCTCCGGTTCAGCGGGGCGGTTGTAGTACTGCTGGGCTTCGTGCAGCTCGACGATCATCCGGAGGATCGGATCCTTGCCGATGCTGAGCGGGTCTTTGACCAGCTGGTCGAGGAGGCCGGTGATGTCGGCGTCGATGCCGTCCTCGTCCGCGCGGTCCAGCAGGATCTCGATCGGTGAACGCCACGCCTGTGGGTCATCGGCAGTGTCCCGTGGCTCGGACCGCACGATGTTGGGACCGCCAGGGCCTGGATCCGGGTCGGGAGGCGGAACGGGGTTCACCTTCGGCGGCTCCGGATGGGCCGCCGCGTGCGCCGCATTCTGGCGGGCAGCCTCCAAGCGCGCCCGGTACCCGTCGCGTTTTTCTTCGTATCCCTGCAGTTCGGAAATGACGGCACGGGCCTTCGGGGCGCGGCTCAGCGAGGTCAGCACGCCCTGTGCCAGTGGATTGGCACCGACGCGCGGACGATCGATCGGGGAATGCAAGGCCGATGCTTGATGTACATCCAGGGCGTGCTCGGGTATCCGATTGGCCGGAAAGCTGTTCCAGTCCGCGTTTGTCGGCTTGGGTTCCGGATATGGACCGACGCGGGTACTCGCAGGAAAGGCGGTCTGCCAAGCGGTTTCGCTGGCCTTGGTCAGCAGCGGCTGGCAGGCGATCGGGGTGGCCGACTCGGCGGTGTGCAGCGTGATGGTGGCGGCCCCCAGTGTCTGGACCCAGTTCACCATCGGCGCGTAATCCGAAAGCTGGCCGCCGCCGTCGAGGCGGTGGGAGATGAACACGGACACGTGGAACTCGTCGGCTGGGTCGACCGAATACGGCAGCACAGTCGCCATCAGGCGGGTGGTGGGCATGTCAGGCTCCGATCGCAAAGGCCGCGTAATACTGATTCCAGATCTCCTGACCGCCCTCGTCGGGCGGCATGATGTCCCTCAGCGACGGGTCGCCTTTGGACCCCGCCAACCGGCGCTCGACGACGATCTCGACCGACGCCGAGAAGAACAACACCTCGATCTCCACGGTCAGGGAGGCGCGGCCGATCAGCTTGCCGGTGCCGATGTCGAAACGCAGGGACAGTTCCAGGGTGATCGACGCCGAGGCGATCCCCAGCACCTCGACCTCACCGCGGATACGGAAGTATGCGGTGAGCTGGCCCTTCTTGTCCTCCAGTCGCAGGTAGACGCCGACCATCACCGAGACCGACCCCGATGCCACCCCCAGGTTCACGCTCAGCGACGCACCCGCTTCCAGCCCCATCTCCAGCATCACCAAACCCATGGGAGACAACCGGATTCCCACCCAGCCGCCGCCACCGATGGCCAGCACCGTCAATCGGAACGGGGCTTCCTTGGTGCAGAAGAAGAACCCGACCGTCACGGCCTCCCCCAGGAAGGGGATACGGCAGTCTGCTCCCAGAGCGATGTTCTCCAGCGAGAACACCCCGATCGCGACGCTGGGCAGTGCCAGACTGAACCCCGCGGTGGCGCCCTCGGTGGTGATGTCGACGAAGGGCGGGTCGGAGAACCCGTCGAGCGGAATGACCCGGCGGAGCTTCTCGACGAAGCTCAGGACACCGAGGAACTCCATGTCGCCGAACTGGACATCCACTTCGGGCTTCCCGCCGGTGACGGTGCGAAAAGCGATGTGCTCGAACGTCATCGCCATCAACGCGTCGTCACCGGGCAGCAGTTGCAGTCGGAAGTTCGGCAGCTTGGCGCTGATCACCGATTCCGGGGTGCCGTCCTTGCTGGTGCGTAGTTCGACGGAGATGGGCAACCGCGGGTCGGGGCCCGTCGGCTCGAAGACCGCGGCGTCCTTGTCTGGCCATGGATCGATCTTGGGATTCCAGACGTAGCGCACGGTCTGGTCTGCCAGGTCGCCCTGCTCGGTGATCAGCTTGGGCGCCTCGTCGAGCAGACCATTCGCCAGACCCTTGGGGATGATGTCCTGCAACTTGAAGAGGCCGAACAGCTTTGGTAGGGCACCTGCGAGAAACTTCTCCGGATCGAACTGGCCCTGAGCGATACCGCCCGCGGCGGACGAGCCGTCGTCGCCGACCGCGCCCAAACTCCGCGACAGTGCCTTGACTCCGACACTGGGTTCGACGAACCCGCCACCACGATCGCTGGCGCCGGCGAAGTTCAGCGTGGTGGGACTTTGCAACTGCAGGTACAGCTGAGCCGGATCCCCCGCCGGGAATCCCTTCTCCACATAGGTTTTCCCGTATTGCACCACCGACGTACCGCCACCGCGGTTCAGCGCCGCCAACGCCGGGATCACCACCGACGCTTGCCGGAGCTCCGGGGTGCTGGTGTCGGCGGCGGCATGTCCGGTGAACTCGATGTGCTGCACCCGTGAGGTGGTGTCCCCGGACGTCAGCGATGGAGCGAAGGCGATCTCGGCGCCACCGAGATCGAGCGGGTAATCCTTGGCGACCACCTGCATATTCCACAGTTCCAATGCACTCTCGTGTGGCTTCGCCGGTGGCCGGACATTCATCGGCACCGCCACCAACGGCGTGACCATGCTGATCTCGCGGTTCTCGTGGTCGACCCCGGTGATCTTCCACGGGTAGGAGACCTTGTTGGCCAAGGGGATGAACGGCACGGTCGCGGGATCCTGGGGCGGAGTGTCGATATCGGTGGACACCACCGGGTCGATGGTGATCGTCTTGAAGGGGAAGGCATGGAGCACAAAGCGCTCTGTTCCGGGCACTGTCACGCCGGTGTAGTCACGCGTGTGTTCGCGCAGGACGATGAAGTACCGCGTGTAGAGGTCGGCAGCCGGGTTGGCGGCCGTGGGTTTGATCTTGCGCTCGGTGAGCTTGATCAGTGTTGCGCGGTGCCCGAACGGATAGAGATAGATCGGGCGCTCGATTCGAACGTATTGATCACGTCCCATCGGCGCCTGGTGTACATAGGCGGACAGCCGGGCATCGTCGCGCCACTTGCCGCGCCAGTCGATCCACGCCCCCAGGGCGCTCAGGTACAACCGCCGAACATCGAGCGGGTCGGATTCGGGACGGGTGTCCTTCGGCGGCAGGGTGGTCTGCTCGGCGATGTCCCGGCGATCTTCCGGCACGAGCGACCCGAACCTGACATCCGCCTGTCGATCGTCGTCCCGGGTCCATACCGCACGCACGGTGCGGAATTTCGCGTCTTTCTCGTCGACGCCCGTGAACACACCCTGAGCATCGGTTGTGCGCACCCCGAGACGGGTGTGCCAAAGCCCGACCCGGTTCGGGTCCTCGGGTGCGGACTCGGCGCGCGTGGCGTGGGTGAAGCCGCCGTACTTGCGGTTCGGGGACACAACCAGGCGGAAAGGTGCCTCGATGGCTGTCTCGTCGTCGGCGGGTGCTGTCGGGTCGCCGTGGGCGTCCGCGGGTCGCGGGTCGGTGGTGGTGACCCGGGGGATGGCCAGTGCCGGCACCCGCAGGCCCAATTGGCTCAGGGTCTCGAGCACTCCGGCCACCGTATAGGGGATCTCGGTCCCCGGCGGTAGATCGAACACCACGCGAGAATCATTGGCGGCCAGCGCCGTCGCCACCGTCGGTGGCGCGGTCTCCGGATTTGCCTGAGTGGTCTGTTCGTAGATGTTCTGCACCCCGAAGCGGACGATCAGGTGGGCATCGTCGTCCACGGCGACCAGTCGTGACCCGGAGGCCGGCGCCGCGATACCCGGGATGACAAGCTGCTGTCCGGGCGTGATGAAACCCGGATCCGCGATCTGGTTCACCGATGCCAGCAACCGATACTTGAGTGGGTTCCCGTAGAAGCGGGCGGCGATGTCCCACAACGTGTCGCCGTCTTGAACGACGTAGGTCACCGGTGGGTCGTCGGGCGTGGGACGTGCCGGAATCACCAGAACCTGGCCGGGGTGGATGACGTCAGGGTCGGATAAACCGTTGGCGGCGGCGATGATCGGATACAACCGAGGGTCGCCGTAGAACCGCTCGGCGAGGTCCCACAGCGTGTCCCCACGTACGACGGTGTGTTCGGTCGCCGGTGCGGTGGTGTGGTCACCGATCAACTGGCAACCCACCGCGGTGCAGCGCAGGTCGAGCAGGTCGCGCGGACGCAGCAGCCGGAACTGGCGCGGCAGCGCGACGTCGTCGCGTACCGCCACGTGCACCGAGCCATCGGGTGCCACCCAGAAGATCTCGACCGTCGAGGTGGTACGGGCCTGGCCGGTGACACCGCCTGTGGTCGAGGCGCTGCCCGGGCCGGCGACCGGCCCGGGATAGGACTGCCAACCGGTGGACGTGGTCCACGACGCGCCCTGCACGGAGCCGTCGGGCGCCACCCAGACGGCCTCCATGCCGGCGAAGCCGCGGTTGATCACCGATATCCCGCTCGCCGGCGAGGCGCTGTGCACCGGTGCCACCGGACTCGAATCAACCTCCCAGTCCGAACCATGTCGCCAATATGCCCACCGCACTTCGCCATTGGGCGCTATCCACAACACGTCCATGCTGTTCCCGGTGCGCGCCACCGCGTCGATGCAATGGGCCTGGGCGGCGCTGCCGGTGGGGGCCACCGGAGCGCCGTAGCGTCGCCAGCCTTTGCCGTCGTCGTACCAGAACGCACCTTCGACCGAACCCTGCGTGCCGATCCACCAGATCTCCATGGTGCCGTCGTACCGGGATGCGGCAGCGACCCCGCCCGTGGTCGATGCCGCACCCAGTCCGGTTACCGGATAGCGCTGCCAGGTGGGGGTGGCGTCGTCGTACCAGAACGCGCCCTGCACGGAGCCGTCGATGCCGATCCACCAGATCTCCATGGTGGACGCCATGCGGGACAGCGCCGCAATGCCGCTCGATGACGACGCAGCGCCCAGTGCGGCCACCGCATCGTGGTAGTGGTGCCAGCCCTTACCGTCGTCGTACCAGAATGCGCCCTCCACCGTGCCCTGGGCGCTGATCCACCACGTCTCCATGCCGTTGGGGATCCGGGAGAGTGCCGCGATGCCGCTCGCCGGAGCATTGGGCAGGCGGGTCGGCACCGCATACGGCCGCCAGCCTTTACCATCGTCGTACCAGAACGCCGCGCTGCCGGCGGGTTGCGGGGCGAACCAGAACGCCTCGGAGTTGGAGGCGAATCGCGAGACCGAGGCGATATCGCTGTCTTTGTGCGCAGCCAACGGTCCCTGCACCTGATGAATGTTCCAGACTGAACCCGCTTCTGACGGCATGGCGTTCTCCCCGTGGACAGGTGGACCCCGCAGACACTCCGGCGACAAGCCGGATCAGACGCAAATGTCGCACGCGTCGAGGCAGCGGCATAGGGTACTGCGCTACTCCACTTCCGCCGCCTCGATGTCGGGTACGGACGCCGCGACCGGAGTATCTTCGCTGACATGGCCACCTGGGCCGATGTCGCGCGCCTGGTCGCCGAGTTACCCGAGACCGCGGAGTTGACTCCGCGCAACTGGCGGGTGCGCAAGAAGCTGATCGTCTGGGAGCGGCCGTTACGCAAGGCCGATCTGGCGGTACTCGGCGACGACGCACCGGACGGCGACGTCCTGGGCGCCCGAGTTGCCGACGAGGGCGTCAAGCACGCGCTCATTGCCGACGAGCCCGAGGTGTACTTCACCACACCACATTTCGACGGCTATCCGATGGTGCTGGTCCGCCTGGATGCCATCGCCGTGGCCGAGCTGCGGGAGCTGGTCACCGACGCCTGGTTGGCCCAGGCACCGGCCAAACTCGTCAAGGATTTTCTCGCTGCCCCGTCCTGACCAACCGCACGCCCAGGCCACCCACGTTCATCCCGCGCGTGCCAGTAGCCGACCGGGCTGTGGCCCGTCGGCTGCTGGGTGGTGGTGGCGCCATTGGCTTACGGATCGTCGGGAGCGAGAATCCGGTCCGGGTGATGAAACGCGTTGGTGCGGGATTGGCCGCAGTCGAGTTCCGGTGGTGGAATCCACTCGGTGACGCCATCTTCGGGGCGGTTGCGGGTGGTCCACCCGGTCTCTTCGACCATCCGATTATCCGGCCCACACGCCAGGGTGAGGTCGTCGATGTTGGTGTCGCCGCCGTCTGTCCAGTCTTTGTTGGCGTGGTGCACCTGCGAGCGGTATCCGTTGGCGGTGCAACCGGGTGCGGTGCAGCCACCGTGCTTGGACACCAACACAATCCGCTGTCCCGGCGACGCCGTGCGTCGGGCCCGCCCCAGATGCAGTGGGATGCCCTTGCCGTCGAAGATCACCAGATAGTGGAACGCGTGAG
>JBEVFK010000213.1:0-20927 GCA_040512325.1 Mycobacterium sp.
GAGCCGGCTTCGGCGCCGTAGGCGTCGGCGATGCGCACCAGTGCGGCCGCCTTGTCCCAGGTCCATTCCTGCGGTCCCGGCGCCTCGAGCACCAGCGTGGCGACCATCGACGCCAACTGCGCCGAGCGCTCCAGACTCAGTCCGGCGCTGCGGCCGGTGAGGAAGCCGGCGCGGAAGGCGTCGCCGATGCCCGTCGGATCAGCCTGCTGGGTCTCCGGCACCACACCCACGTGCACGAACGTCCCGTCGGATCCGACGAGGTCGACGCCCTTGGGCCCCAGGGTGGTGATGCGCAGTCCGATCTGGTTCATCACCTCGGCCTCGGACCAGCCCGACTTCTGCAGCAGCAGATCCCACTCGTAGTCATTCGTGAACAGGTAGGTGGCGCCGTCGATGAGCCGACGGATCTCCTCGCGGTTCAGCCGGGCCAACTGCTGGCTCGGATCGGCCGCGAACGCGAGGCCGAGCTTGCGGCACTCCTCGGTGTGCAGGAACATCGCGTCGGGATCATTGGCGCCGACAATCACCAGATCCGGTGTGCCGGTCTGGGATACGACGCTCTCCAGCGAGATGTTGCGGGCCTCGGACATCGCGCCGGGGTAGAAGGACGCGATCTGGGCCATGTCCTCGTCGGTGGTGCAGACGAATCGCGCGGTGTACGCACTGTCGGACACCAGCACGTGTGCGGTGTCGACGCCGCTGGCCTCGAGCCAGTTCCGGTAATCGTCGAAGTCCGACCCCACCGCGCCCACCAGGGTGGCGTCGCCGCCGAGGATGCCGATGGCGTAGGCCATGTTGCCTGCCACGCCGCCGCGCTTGACCACCAAGTCGTCCACCAGGAAGCTCAACGACACCTTCTGTAGATGCTCGGCGAGCAGTTGCTCGGCGAAGCGGCCCGGAAAGCGCATCAAATGATCGGTGGCGATCGATCCGGTCACAGCAATGGTCACAAATCGCTCCATCCATATTGGCGGCGTCTCAGGGTGAGGGCGGTTCGACCCTACCGCTGCCCGCGGTCGCGCTCATCCCCTACACCGTGCGCTAACCTGCGTAGCAGAGCATCGAGCCGGGCACAACGCGACAGCGGTTCGCGATTCGGCTCGAAACCGACCGCTTCGCCGGGATCCGCGAACCAGGCGCTACCTCGGGAGACATCATGTCCGGCCCCTACCCGCCACCGTTCCAGGGCGCGTCCGGGGAAGACCACACGGACCCGCGGCTCGGCCGGCAGTTGTTCCCGCCGAAGCACAGCCAGGCATGGGGTCCCTACCGACCTGTCGGACCGGTCGGGCCGCCGCCCGAGGCGCCGTTCTATCCGGGCCCGCTCCCCCCTGCCGTGCCCTACCCCGAGCGCGGTTCCCGACGTGGCCGCTGGAAGCCGGTGGCGGCGGTGCTGCTGTCGGTGGCGGTGATCGCCGCGGTGGTGGTCGCCGTGGTGCTCGTGGGGCGCGATGACGATGGCCGTGGCGGCGCCGCCCTGACCAGCGCCTCCGCGCGGGACTCCATTCAGGGTTATCTCGACGCGCTCAGCGACGGTGATGTCGAGGCCATTTCGCGCAATGCGCTGTGCGGCCTCTACGACGGGGTGCGCGACCGCCGCTCCGATGACGCCCTGGCACGGCTGAGCAGCGACGCGTTCCAGAAGCAGTTCTCCAGTGCCCAGGTGACGTCCATCGACGCCATCGTGTTCGCCTCGCCCAGCAGCGCGCAGGTGCTGTTCAGCATGCAGGCCGTGGCCACCACCGGGCGGGGCGGCGACGACGAACGCCAGGGCGTGGCGCAGCTCCTGGCCTACGGTGACGAGGTGCTGGTGTGCTCGTACGTACTACGCACTGCGGGCACGTTCTAGCTCTCGCCAGAACGTGCCCGCAGTGTGAATCAGTGGTGATCGATCAGTTGAACGAGTCGCCGCAGGCGCAGGAGCCGGTGGCGTTCGGGTTGTCGATCGTGAAGCCCTGCTTCTCGATGGTGTCCACAAAATCGATCGTCGCGCCCTGGATGTAGGGGGCACTCATCCGGTCGACGGTGAGGTGGACGCCACCGAAGTCGGCGACCAGGTCCCCGTCGAGGGTGCGGTCGTCGAAGAACAGGTTGTACCGCAGGCCGGCACAGCCGCCGGGCTGCACGGCGATGCGCAGCGCCAGGTCGTCACGGCCTTCTTGGTCCAGCAGCGATTTCGCCTTCAACGCCGCGGCGTCGGTCAAGGTTGCGCCGTGGGTTTCGGTGGTCACCGACTCTTGCTGAACAGTCATTGTGTCTCCCTCGGTGGCATGCATGTGATGGGCCTGAACCCAGTTCCTTCAACGGTACCTGGTTCAGCCGCTATTCCCGAGTTCTGCAGCAGTCTTTCGCGCCAGACCGGCCAGCTGATTGGCGGCGTCGTCGATGGCCACCTGCACGGAGCCGGCGAACTCGGCGACGGCGAAGGCCGCCATGATGCCGGCTTTCTGCAGTGTCGGGGTGTCCAACGTCACCTGACCGGCCAGCACGAGCACCGGCACCTGATGGGCCTGGGCGCCGTTGGACAGCGCGCTGACCACCTTGCCGTGCAGGGACTGGTCGTCGAACCGCCCTTCCCCGGTGATGATCAGTTCGGCCACGGCGACGTCGTCGGCCAACCGGGTGAACTCGGCGATGATGGCCGCCCCGGACTCGCGGTGTCCGCCCAGCGCCAGCAATGCCGCCCCGAGTCCGCCCGCGGCGCCGGCGCCGGCGTCGCCGGTGACCACCCGGCCGGCGATCCGGTCCAGTTCGGCACCCCAGTCGGTGAGCCGCTGTTCCAGCACCTCGACCGTGGCCGGGTCGGCGCCCTTCTGCGGACCGAATATCTGCGCCGCCCCCATGGGGCCCAGCAACGGATGTTCCACGTCGGAGGCCACGATCAGGTCGATTCCGGCCAGCCGCTGCCGGGCGGTCTCCAGTCCGCCGAGTGCGGAGATCATGCCGCGGCCGCCGTCGGTGGTGCTGCTGCCGCCGAGGCCGACGGCGATGCGGGTGGCCCCGGCCGCCAGCGCCGCGTCGACGAGCTGGCCGACCCCGAATGTGTGGGCGTCCTGCGCGGTCCGCACGGTCGGCGCGCCCCCGAGCAGGGTCAGGCCACAGGCTTGGGCGCACTCGATGTAGGCGGTGGGCCGGGATGGGTCGGTGACGGGATCGAACACCCATTCCGCGTCGACCGAGTCTGCCCCGGGCGTGTCCAGTGGCCCGGACACACGGTGATGCCGCAGCTCGCCCAGCCGGCTGGCCAGCACACCGACAAAACCCGGTCCGCCGTCGGACTGCGGGGCCAGGGTCAGGTCGTCGCCGGGCCGCGACTGTTGCCAGCCGACGGCGATCGCCTGCGCGGCCTCGACGGCGGTCAGCGTGTCGCCGAAACAATCAGGTGCGATGAGCACCCGTAATCCATCCCCCACTGCGCCGGTCATCAGTGCAGATTAAGGCTGCTGATTCCGAGGTGCATTTCCGGGCAGCACTGCAGGCGACGTAACCTGGCGGGGTGAAGCTGCTGGGGCGCAAGAAAGACGACGGAGACGCCGAACCCACCCCGGAGGTGACGACGGCCGCCGAGGAGTTGGCGGCGGGTACCGCCCCCAAGGGTCGGCCCACTCCGAAACGCACCGAGGCCTCGAAGCGCCGCGGCCCCGTCGCTCCTGCACCCATGACGTCCAAGGAGGCCCGCGCCCGCCGCAAGGCGGTGGCCGGCCCCAAGCTGTCCAAGGAAGAGCGCAAAGCCGAGAAGATCGAGCGGCGCTCCCGGATGAACGACCGCCGCGAACGGATGATGGCCGGTGAGGACGCCTACCTGCTGCCCCGCGACCAGGGCCCGGTGCGTCGCTACGCCCGCGACATCGTGGACTCCCGGCGCAACCTGCTGGGCTTGTTCATGCCTGCCGCACTGTTCTTGATCTTCGTCATGCTGGCGGTGCCGCAGGTACAGCTGTTCATCTCGCCGGCGATGCTGGTCTTGATCGCGATCATGGCCATCGACGGCATCTGGCTGGCCCGTAAGGTCAGCAACGCCGTGGACGAAAAGTTCCCCGACAACACCGAAGGCCGGGTCAAGCTCGGCTTCTACGCTGCCGGCCGGGCGTCCCAGCTGCGCCGGATGCGCGCGCCGCGGCCCCTGGTCAAACGCGGCGAAAAGATCGACTGACCCGCCCGGCCCACGTGCGCACCCTGGTGCTCGGCGGTATCCGCTCGGGTAAATCACGCTGGGCCGAGGAGGCCATTGCCGAAGCTGCCGGGTCGCTGCCGGTGCAGTATCTGGCGACGGGTCCGGTATCCGACAGCGATTCCTGGTCGGCCCGCGTGGCCGCCCATCAGGTCCGCCGGCCGGCGCACTGGGTGACCGTCGAGAGTTCCGATGTCGCAACGCAATTGCGGCACTCCCCCGGTACCGCCGCCCTGGTCGACGACGTGGGCAACTGGCTCACCGCGGCGATGGACCGGCGCGGCGCGTGGACGGACGGTTCGGTGCACGAGGACGTCACCGACTTCGTCGACGCCGTGCACGTGTTCGGCTCGCCGTTGGTGCTGGTGAGTCCCGAGGTCGGGTTGACCGTCGTGCCTGCCACCGAGTCGGGTCGACGATTCGCAGATGCCCTGGGTTCGCTGAACCAGCGCCTGGCCGGCGTATGCGACCGGGTGGTTCTGGTGGTCGCCGGTCAGGCCGTCACCATCAAACCGCAGAGGTTCTAGGGTCTGACAAATGGAATTCGCACAAGTCGTCGTCCCTGACGCCGACGCTGCCGCCGCTGCGCGGGCCCGGCAGGACACGCTGACCAAGCCGCCGGGGGCGCTGGGCCGGCTCGAGGAATTGTCGATCTGGGTGTCGGCCTGCCAGGGGCACTGCCCGCCAACTCAATTCGAGCGTGCGCGCATCGTGGTGTTCGCCGGTGATCACGGGGTGGCACGGGCCGGGGTGTCGGCCTATCCACCCGAGGTCACCGCGCAGATGGTCGCCAACATCGAGGCCGGCGGTGCCGCGATCAACGTGCTGGCCGACGTGGTGGGCGCCTCGGTGCGGGTGGTGGACATCGCTGTCGACAGGGAGACCGCCGGCCCCCACAAGGTACGCCGGTCCAGCGGCAACATCGCCATCGAAGACGCTCTCACCGAGGACGAGGTGACGGCCGCGCTCGAGGCGGGGCGGCGCATCGCCGACGACGAGGTGGACGCCGGCGCCGATCTGTTGATCGCCGGCGATATGGGCATCGGAAACACCACGGCGGCAACTGTTCTGGTGGCCGCCCTGACCAACACCGAGCCGGTGGTGGCGGTGGGCCGGGGAACCGGGATCGACGACGCCGGATGGGCCCGCAAGACCGCGGCGGTGCGCGACGCGCTCTACCGGTCGCACCGGGTGCGGCACGACGCGCCTGCACTGCTGCGGGTCGGGGCGGGTGCGGATCTGGCGGCGATGGCGGGTTTCCTGGCCCAGGCCGCGATCCGGCGCACGCCGGTACTGCTCGACGGCGTGGTGGTCACCGCGGCGGCACTGGTGGCCGAACGGCTGGCGCCGGGTGCCCGGGCGTGGTGGCAGGCCGGCCACCGGTCCACCGAACCCGCTCACGCACTGGCGTTGGCTCAGCTGGAACTCGATCCGATCGTCGACCTGAACATGCGGCTCGGTGAAGGGTCCGGCGCCGCGGTGGCACTGCCGGTGGTGCGCGCGGCGATCGCGACCCTGGCGTACATGGCGACCTTCGATTCTGCGCAGGTCGCCGGCCGCGCCGACCCACCGTGATGGGGGCCCTGGCGGGGGCGTTCGCGTTCGCGACGGTGTTGCCGGTCCGGACGCAGGCGCCGGTGGGCCGGGGTGCGCTGACCGCGCTACCGGTCGTCGGCATCGCGCTGGGCGCGCTGGCGGCCGGGGTGGGCCACGGGGCGGCGATCCTGTTCGGCGCCGACAGCCTGATCCCGGGCTTGCTGGCCGTTGCAGCGCTGCTGCTGGCGACGCGGGGACTGCACATCGACGGGTTGTCGGACACCGTCGACGGCCTCGGCTGTTACGGCCCGCCGGAGCGGGCGCTGGCGGTGATGCGCGACGGCACCGCGGGCCCGTTCGGAGTGGCCGCGGTGGTGCTGGTGATCGGGTTGCAGGGGCTGACGTTCTCGGCGCTGGGCGTCGTGGCCGTGGTGATCGCGGTGGCGGCGGGCCGGGTGGCGGTGGTGCTGGCGTGCCGGCGGTCGGTGCCGGCAGCGCCGGGTAGCGCGCTCGGCGGTGCGGTGGCCGGCACCCAACCCGGTTGGGTGGTGACGGCCTGGGTGGTGCTGCTCGCGGTGGCCGCGATGTGGGCGACGCCGCGGCCATGGCAGGGCCCGCTGGTGGTGTTGGGTGTGCTGGCGGTGACGACGCTGTTGGTGGCCCATTGTGTGCGCCGGTTCGGTGGTGTCACCGGCGACGTGTTGGGCGCCGCCGTGGAGGTGACGACGACGTTGACGGCGCTGGGCCTGGCCGCCGGATCCTGACTAGCTGAGGCTGGCCATCCAGCCGTGGGTGTCGGCGAACGTACCGCGCTGGATGCCGGTCAGGGTGTCGCGCAGTGCCATGGTGACCTCGCCGGGCTGACCGTCGGCGATGGTGAACTCGCCATCGCCGTACTTCACCAGCGACACCGGCGTGATGACCGCCGCGGTGCCGCAGGCGAACACCTCGGTGATCTCCCCTGCCGCGGCGCCTTTGCGCCACTCCTCGACGTCGATCTTGCGTTCCTCCACCGAGTAGCCGGCATCGGTGGCCAACTGCAGCAACGAATCCCGGGTGATACCCGGCAGCAGCGAACCGGACAGTTCCGGGGTGACCAGGCGCGCCGAGCCGCCGCTGCCGAAGACGAAGAACAGGTTAATCCCGCCCATCTCTTCGACGTAGCGGCGTTCGATGGCATCCAGCCACACCACCTGGTCGCAGCCGTGGTCGGCGGCTTCGGCCTGCGCCAGCAGCGAGGCCGCGTAGTTGCCGCCGAACTTGGCCGCGCCGGTGCCGCCCGGGCTGGCCCGGACGTACTCGGTGGACAGCCACACACTCACCGGCTTGATACCGCCCTTGAAGTACGCGCCTGCCGGCCCGCCGATCACCATGTACCGGTACTCGTTGGCCGGCCGCACGCCGAGGCCGGGCTCGGTGGCGAAGATGAACGGCCGCAGATACAGCGACTCCTCACCCCCGGCGGGCGGCACCCACTTCTCGTCGACGGCGATCAGCTGCCGCAGTGACTCGATGAACAGTTCCTCGGGCAGTTCCGGGATGGCCAGGCGACGAGCCGACCGGCGCAGGCGCGCGGCGTTGGCCTCGGGCCGGAACGACACGATGGCGTCGTTCGCCCAGCGGTAGGCCTTGAGGCCTTCGAAGATCTCCTGCGCATAGTGCAGGACCACCGCCGACGGGTCCAGCTCGATGTTCCCGTACGGCAGTACCGCGGCGTCGTGCCAGCCGTGGCCTTCGGTGTAGTTGATCGACACCATGTGGTCGGTGTGGTACCGCCCGAAACCTGGGTCTTTGAGGATCCCGGCCCGTACCTCGTCAGTTGCCGGTGCCGGGTTGCGGGCAAGACTGAATTCGAGGGGACCGTTCGTCATGCAGGAAATTGTATAACCGTGCGCTACCGGGTTTTGACGGCCACAAACGGCGGTTTGACCACTTCGCACTCGACAGCGCGCCCGCGGACGTCGACGGTCACCCGCGCCCCGTCGTCGATGCCGGCGTCGGTGTCGATCAGGGCCAGCGCGATGCCGACCTTCAGCGTCGGTGAGAACGTGCCCGACGTGGTGACCCCGACGGCGGTGTCGCCGTCGAGCACGGTGAGGTCGGGTCGCAGCACGCCCCGGCCCAGCACCTTGAGACCGCGCAGCAGGCGCTTCGGGCCGGCTTGTTTCTCGGCGAGCAGCGCGTCGCGACCCCAGAAGGCGTCTTTTTTCCAGCCGATGGCCCAGCCGGTGCGGGCCTGCAGCGGGGAGATGTCCAGGGACAGTTCGTGGCCGTGCAGCGGATAGCCCATCTCGGTGCGCAAGGTGTCGCGGGCCCCGAGGCCGGCCAGTTCGCCGCCGGCGGCCTGCACCCGCTCGGCCAGCGCGTCGAACACCACCCCGGCCCGGTCCCACGGCGGCAGCAGCTCGAAGCCGTGCTCGCCGGTGTAGCCGGTGCGGCACACCCGCACGGGCACACCGGCGTATTCGGCATCGGCGTAGCCCATGTAATCCATGTCGGTGGGCAGGCCCATCGCCGCCAGCACCTCGCCCGCAGCGGGCCCCTGGACTGCGAGCACCGCGTACGAGCGGTGCTCGTCGGTGATCGTAAGCCCTTCGGGCGCAACCTTTTTCATCGCCGCCACCACGGCGGCGGTGTTGGCGGCGTTGGGCACCAGGAAGATCTCGTCGTCGGCGACGTAGTAGGCGATCAGGTCGTCGATCACCCCGCCGGTCTCGGTGCAGCACAGCGTGTACTGCGCTTTACCGGGGCCGATGCGACCCAGGTCGTTGGTCAGTGCGGCGTTGACGAACTCCGCGGCACCGGGACCGCGGACCAGTGCCTTACCGAGGTGGGAGACGTCGAACAACCCCACGGCATTGCGGGTGGCGTTGTGCTCGGTGACGGTGCCGGCATAGGACACCGGCATGAGCCAACCGCCGAATTCGGCGAAGCTGGCGCCAAGCGCGCGGTGGCGGTCTTCCAACGGGCCCTGCAGTAGCTCGGTCACGGTCAACCACATTAACCGCTGATGGTTAGGGTGATCTGCGTGAGCACTACACCCGGTTACCAGTCCCCCACCGTCACCGTCGCCACCGCGCTGCCCAAACGCGGCCTCGGGTCGGCGGTGCTGATCGTCGGGGTGGTGAGCTCCGAGGACGACAATGGCGCCAAAGTGGGCCCCACCGTGGTGCCCAACCCGTTCCTCGACGCCGAAGCCGTCGGCGAAATCCAGGTCGCGCTCGAGGCACTGGGCGCCAAGGGCGGGCTCGAACATCTCACCCGGCTGGTGGTCCCCTCGCTGCCGGTGGCCAGTGTGCTGGCCGTCGGACTGGGCAAGTCCCGCGACGAGTGGCCCTCGGATCTGATCCGCAAGGCCTCCGGGGTGGCGGCGCGTTCCCTCAACGGCACCGAATCGGTGCTCACCGCCCTGTCGGACCTGGATCTCGACGGCGCCATCGAGGGGCTCATCCTGGGCAGCTACCGCTTCAGCGACTTCCGGAGCGCCAAGACCGCCCCCAAGGACGCCGGGCTGCGCAAGATCACCGCGCTGGTCGCCGACGGTTCGAAGGCGGTGAAGACCGCCGCGGCCCGCGCCGTCGCCGTCGGCACCGCCGTGGCCACCGCCCGCGATCTCGTCAACACCCCGCCCAGCCATCTCTATCCGGACGAATTCGCCAAGCGGGCAAAGGCTTTGGGTGAGTCCGTCGGTCTCACTGTCGAGGTGCTCGACGAGAAGTCACTGGCAAAGCAGGGCTACGGCGGCATCATCGGCGTCGGTCAGGGCTCGTCGCGCCCGCCGCGGCTGGTGCGGCTCACGCACAAGAGCGGCAAGCGCAACGCCAAGACCGTGGCGCTCATCGGCAAGGGCATCACCTTCGACACCGGCGGCATCTCCATCAAGCCCGCCGCCTCCATGCATCACATGACCTCTGACATGGGCGGGGCCGCCGCCGTCATCGCGACCGTGGCACTGGCCGCCCAGCTGAACCTGCCCGTCGACGTCATCGCCACCGTGCCGATGGCCGAGAACATGCCGTCGGCCACCGCTCAGCGCCCCGGCGACGTGCTCACCCAGTACGGCGGCACCACCGTCGAGGTGCTCAACACCGACGCCGAGGGCAGGCTCATCCTGGCCGACGCGATCGTGCGGGCCTGCGAAGACAACCCCGACTACCTGATCGAGACCTCGACGTTGACCGGCGCGCAGACCGTGGCGCTGGGCGCCCGGATCCCCGGCGTGATGGGCAGTGACGAGTTCCGCGACCGGGTGGCGGCGCTGTCGCAGGAGGTGGGCGAGAACGGCTGGCCGATGCCGCTGCCCGACGAGCTCAAAGACGACCTCAAGTCCTCGGTCGCCGACTTGGCCAACATCAGTGGTCAACGGTTCGCCGGCATGCTGGTGGCCGGGGTGTACCTGCGCGAGTTCGTCGCCGAGGGCGTGCAGTGGGCGCACATCGACGTCGCCGGGCCGGCCTACAACACCGGTGGGCCCTGGGGCTACACCGGCAAGGGCGGTACCGGGGTACCGGCGCGGACCATGTTCGCGGTGCTGGAAGACATCGCCGAAAACGGCTGAGCGGCCAACGGCTAGACCACCTTGCCGCGGGCGGTGCTGCGCAGGATCTGCGGCGCCAGCCGCGAGATGCCATAGACCAGATGCGCTTCGGGGGTGACGGGCCGGATCGCGGTGTCCTTGTCGACGGACGCCACGATCGCCGCGGCCACCTTGTCGGGCCCGTAGCGCCGCAGCCCGAACATCTTCTCGGCGCGGGCGCGGGCCGCCTCGGCGTCGGCCACCTTGTCCGCAGGCACGTCGAAGCGGGTGGTGCGCACGATATTGGTGTCGATCACGCCCGGGCAGATGGTCGTCAGGCCGATGCCCGCGCAACTGAGTTCGGCCCTTAGGCAGTCGGAGAACATGTACACCGCGGCCTTCGAGGTGCAGTAGGCGTTCATCCCCTGCAGGGGTGCATACGCCGCCATGGACGAGACGTTGACGATGTGACCACCGGTGCCCCGATCGACCAGCCGGCGCGCGAAGGCCCGGCAGCCGTTGACGACGCCGCCGAGGTTCACGTCGAGCACCTTGTCCCACTGTTCGGCCGGGGTGTCGAGGAAATCGCCGGCCTGCCCGATTCCCGCATTGTTGACCACAACGTCCGGAACACCGTGCGCGGCACAGACTTCGGCGGCGAACCGGTCCACCGCATCGGCATCGGACACGTCGACCACATAGCTGTGCGCCACGCCGCCGGCGGCGGTGATCTGGGCGGCCGTCTCCTTGACCACACCCTCGTTGATATCGCTGACGATCACTTCCGCACCGAGTCGGGCGAAGGCCACCGCGGTGGCCCGGCCGATGCCGCTGCCTGCGCCGTTCACCGACACGAGGGTGTCGCCGAACCGCAGCCGGGGACGCCCGACCCGGGCGCGCAGCAGTCCGCGTGCGGCGGTTCCGCCGTCGAGGTGGTCCACGAGTTCGCCGACGGCGGCGGCCAGCACCTGCGGGTGCGACATCGGCGCCCAGTGTCCGGCCTTGATGTCGCGACGCCACAGCTGCGGCACCCACTGCGACACCGCGTCGAAGCCGTGCGGCCGCACCACCGGATCGTCGCTGTTGACGATCAGCTGCACCGGGACGTCGACGCGGCGATCGGTGCGGTATCGCAGCGGCGAGCGGCGGGTGATGGCCCGGTAGATCTTCAGTGAATTGATCAGATCGGTTGTCGCCGTGTCGCTTCGGAAGCGTTGGGCCCGCGGTACGCCATCGGTCAGCGCCGCGTTGCCGCGCCCACCCGAGAGCCACGCCCGCAGCAGCACCGGGGTGAGCACCGGCACCGACAGCGGGAACATGTAGGTCAGCCGCGCCAGCCGGTTGAGTGCGCGGTAGAAGCGGCGCGGCTGGTACGGCCGGGCCAGATCGTGCCAGATCCCCGCCTTGTAGTGGTCGGTGCTCGGCCCTGACACCGACGTGAACGACGCCACCCGGTCGCCGGCGCCGGGGCGGGTCAGGTACTCCCAGGTGGCCACCGAGCCCCAGTCGTGGCCGAGCACATGCACCGGCCGGCCAGGGCTCACGGTGCCGATGACGGCTTCGAGGTCATCGGCGAAGCACTCCATGGTGTAGGCGCTGACGGGGGTGGGCACCGAGGAGGCTCCCACCCCGCGATTGTCGAACCGGATGATGCGGAACCTGTCGGCCAGCAGTGGCACCACGCCGTCCCACAGCACGTGGGAATCCGGCCAGCCGTGTGCCAGCACCAGCGTCGGTCCGTCGGGGTTGCCTTCTTCGTAGGTGGCGATGTGTACGCCGTCAGCACTGTCGACGAATACCGGGGCGGAAGCCATGCAGGTAGTACCTCATACCGCCGGTACCGAATCAAGGGCCTCGGTCAGTCCTCGGCGAGCTCGTCGCGCAGCGCCCGCTTGCGCTCGATCCGGCGGCGGGAGTCGAAATCACGCATGCGTTGCGGGTAGCCGACTTTCTGCACGTCGTACACCGGGATCTTCAGCTGATCGGAGAGCCGCCGCGCGCCTTTCTCGCCCCCGGTTCGGCGACGCGTCCACTCTCCGTCGGCGGCCACCAGCACCACGGTCAGTTCGGTCACCGTCGTCTTGGGCTCGATGTACGCCTCGACACCGATGTGCGTCGCCACCCATTCCCGCAGGTATTGCAGGTCAGCGGCTCTGTCCGGGCCGCGCGGAGCGCTCTTGCGCCGGAACCTGTCGAACAATCCCAACGGACCTCGCTCCTCATTCCCTGGTGTCGCAGCTGTCCCGGGCCGTCGTCGGCCGTCCTTCCGATAGTGCCAGAGCACAGCAGCAACCCTGAGTTAGTGACCGACGGCCGAGAATGGAAGGATGGTTTCGAACGATGCACTTGGGTTTCTGAACTGGTACACGATGTTGTGGTAAGCCGGAACTGGACCCGTGACGACTGACCTTCGAGGAGTCAACAGCATGGCCGTCTCAGTACAGATGCCCGCACTTGGTGAGAGTGTCACCGAGGGGACTGTGACCCGTTGGCTCAAACAAGAAGGCGACACCGTCGAGGTCGACGAGCCACTGCTCGAGGTCTCCACCGACAAGGTCGACACCGAGATCCCGTCCCCGGCTGCCGGCGTCCTGACCAAGATCGTCGCCCAGGAAGACGACACCGTCGAGGTCGGCGGTGAGCTCGCCGTCATCGGCGATGCGGAAGAGGGCGCCGGTGACAGCGGCGGAGACGAGCCTGCCGCCGCTGAACCCGAGGCAGAAGCCGAACCCGAACCAGAACCCGAAGCCGAAGCCGAAGCCGAGCCGGAACCAGAGGCGGACGAGCCTTCGTCCGGCGGCGGTGGCGAGGCCACCTCGGTGACCATGCCCGAGCTGGGCGAGTCCGTCACCGAAGGCACCGTGACCCGCTGGCTCAAGAGCGTCGGCGACTCGGTCGAGGTCGACGAACCCCTGGTCGAGGTGTCCACCGACAAGGTCGACACCGAGATCCCGTCCCCGGTGGCCGGCACGCTGCTGAGCATCACCGCCGAAGAGGATGACACCGTCGCCGTCGGCGGCGAGCTGGCCAAGATCGGCGACAAAGGCGCGGCTCCGAAGGCCAAGCCCGAGCCGAAGCCGGAACCTGAGCCGGAACCCGAGCCCGAGCCTGAGCCGGAACCCAAAGCCGAGGCCAAGCCGGAACCGAAACCCGAACCCAAAGCGGAAGCCAAGCCCGAACCCAAGCCTGAGCCCAAGCCGGAACCCAAGCCCGAACCGAAGCCCCAACCCAAGGCCGACGAGTCCGATTCCGGAGACGGCAGCCCGTACGTCACGCCGCTGGTACGCAAGCTCGCCGCCGAGCACAAGGTCGACCTGGCGGCAATCAAGGGCACCGGCGTCGGCGGACGCATCCGTAAGCAGGACGTGCTGGCCGCGGCCGAAGACGCCAAGAAGCCGGCCCCCGCGGCATCTCCCGCCCCCGCCGACAAGGCACCGGCTCCTGCTGCCAAGGCGCCGGTCGAGAGCCCGTTGGCACACCTGCGCGGCACCACGCAGAAGGCCAACCGGATCCGGCAGATCACCGCGAAGAAGACCCGGGAATCGCTGCAGACCACCGCGCAGCTCACCCAGACCCACGAGGTCGACTTCACCAAGATCGTGGCGTTGCGCGCCAAGGCGAAGAACAGCTTCGCCGAGCGCGAGGGCGTCAACCTGACCTACCTGCCGTTCATCACGCGGGCGGTCATCGATGCGCTGAAGGCGCACCCGAACATCAACGCCAGCTACAACGAAGAAGCCAAGGAGATCACCTACTACGACGCCGAGCATCTCGGCTTCGCGGTCGACACCGATCAGGGTCTGCTCTCGCCGGTGGTGAAGAACGCGGGCGACCTGTCCCTGGGCGGTCTGGCCCGGGCGATCAACGACATCGCCTCGCGCGCCCGTTCGGGCAACCTCAAGCCCGACGAGCTCTCCGGCGGCACGTTCACCATCACCAACATCGGCAGCCAGGGCGCCTTGTTCGACACCCCGATCCTGGTACCGCCGCAGGCGGCGATGCTGGGTACCGGCGCCATCGTCAAGCGACCGCGTGTGGTCGTCGACGAGAACGGCAACGAGTCGATCGGTGTCCGGTCGGTGGCTTACCTGCCGCTGACCTATGACCACCGTCTGGTCGACGGCGCCGATGCCGGACGCTTCCTGACGACCGTCAAGCGGCGGCTCGAAGAGGGCGCGTTCGAGGCTGACCTAGGCCTGTAGTGCACCAACCGCCCGCCACGATCGCCGTCGCCGGCTCCTCGGGGCTCATCGGTTCGGCCCTGATTTCGGCGTTGCGGTCCGGCGACCACCGGGTGGTGCGCATCGTGCGGCGGGCGCCGTCGAACGGCGATGAGCTGCACTGGAATCCCGACGGTGGCGAGTTCGATGCCAGCGGCCTGGCCGATGTGGACGCGGTGGTGAACCTGTGCGGCGTCAGTGTCGGTGGTTCCCGCTGGTCGGGGGCATTCAAGCAGAGCCTGCGCGACAGCCGCATCACGCCCACGGAGGTGTTGGCCGCCGCGGTGGCCGACGCCGGGGTGCCCGCGCTGATCAATGCCAGCGCGGTCGGCTACTACGGCGACACCCGCGACCGGGTGGTCGACGAGACCAGCGGCCCGGGTGCAGGTTTCCTGGCGCAGTTGTGCGTCGACTGGGAGGCTGCGACCGTCGCCGCGGAAGCGGCCGGCGCGCGGGTGGTGCATCTGCGCACAGGTCTGGTGCTGTCCCCCGCCGGCGGCATGCTCGGCAGGCTCAAGCCGCTGTTCGCCTTCGGTCTGGGTGCCCGGCTGGGCAGCGGACGGCAGTACATGCCGTGGATCAGCCTCGAAGACGAGGTGCGCGCACTGCTGTTCGCGATCTTCGACGAGCAGCTGTCCGGCCCGCTGAACCTCACCGGACCGGCTCCGGTCACCAACGCCGAGTTCACCACCGCCGTGGGCCGGGCTCTGAATCGTCCGACCCCGTTGATCGCACCGGGATTCGCGATCAAGGCCGCGCTCGGGGAATTCGCCCAGGAGGGCCTGCTGATCGGCCAGCGGGCCATTCCGGCGGCGCTGGAGCGGGCGGGGTTCCGCTTCCACCACAACACCATCGGCGAGGCACTGAGCTACGTGACCGCCCGCGGCGACCGAGCGTAACTTGGCCGGTATGACGTCAATCCGCTCGAGCGGCCACGCGGTCGAGGTCCGGCAACTGGAGACCCTGGACTACACCAGCGCCTGGGACCGGCAGCGCGAGCTGGCCGATGCCCGGGTGGCCGGCGGCCCCGACACACTGCTGCTGCTCGAACACCCGTCGGTGTACACCGCGGGCCGGCGCACCGAAGAGCACGAGCGGCCACACGACGGCACTCCCGTGGTGGACACCGACCGCGGCGGCAAGATCACCTGGCACGGCCCCGGCCAGCTGGTCGGCTACCCGATCATCGGCTTGACCGAGCCCATGGATGTGGTGAATTTTGTTCGGCGCCTTGAGGAAGCACTCATCACCGTGTGCCTCGAACTCGGACTGGACGCGGGCCGGGTCGACGGGCGCTCCGGGGTGTGGCTGCCCGCCGACACCCTTCGGCCCGCCCGCAAGATCGGCGCCATCGGCATCCGCGTGGCGCGCGGGGTCACGCTGCACGGTTTCGCGCTGAACTGCGACTGCGACCTGGGTGCCTACGCCGGGATCATCCCGTGCGGCATCACCGATGCCGGGGTGACGTCGTTGACCGCCGAACTCGGCAGGCGCGTCGGCGTCGCCGACGTCCGCGCCCGGGTGGCCGAGGCGGTGTGTGACGCACTCGATGGCCGGTTGCCGGTTCGCAAGCACGTGAGCACTCCTGATGCGCGCGTAGGATCGACCCAGTGAGTGTCGTTCCAGAGGGCCGGAAGCTGCTGCGTCTCGAAGTGCGCAACGCGCAGACTCCCATCGAACGCAAACCGCCCTGGATCAAGACCCGCGCCAAGATGGGCCCGGAGTACACCGAGCTGAAGGCTCTGGTGAAGCGCGAGGGCTTGCACACCGTGTGTGAAGAGGCCGGCTGCCCCAACATCTACGAGTGCTGGGAAGACCGCGAGGCCACCTTCCTCATCGGCGGCGAGCAGTGCACCCGGCGCTGCGATTTCTGCCAGATCGACACCGGCAAGCCCGCCGACCTGGACCGTGATGAGCCGCGCCGCGTCGCCGAGAGCGTGCAGGCCATGGGGCTGCGGTACTCCACCGTCACCGGCGTGGCGCGGGACGACCTGCCCGACGGCGGCGCCTGGCTCTATGCCGAAACCGTCCGCTACATCAAGCAACTCAACCCCAACACCGGTGTCGAGCTGCTCATCCCCGATTTCAACGCGGTGCCCGCCCAGCTGCAGGAAGTCTTCGAGTCGCGCCCGGAGGTGTTGGCACACAACGTCGAAACCGTGCCGCGCATCTTCAAGCGGATCCGCCCGGCGTTCCGTTACCAGCGCAGCCTCGACGTCATCACCGCCGCCCGCGACTTCGGACTGGTCACCAAGTCCAACCTGATCCTCGGCATGGGTGAGACACCCGAAGAGGTGCGCACCGCGCTCGAGGATCTGGTGAACGCCGGCTGCGATCTGATCACCATCACCCAGTACCTGCGGCCCTCGGCCCGGCACCACCCGGTGGAACGCTGGGTCAAGCCCGAAGAGTTCGTCGAGCACGCCGAATTCGCCGAAGGTCTGGGCTTCGCCGGCGTGCTGTCCGGTCCGTTGGTTCGCTCGTCCTACCGGGCGGGCCGCTTGTACAAGCAGGCTGTCGAGAAGCGGCAGAAAAGCATCAGCACGCCCGGCATCGCCGCGTCCTGAATCAGCCGTATCCTGATCTGATGGCGAAATCCCGCAACACTGCCCAAACCAAGGCCGCCAAGGCCGAGGCAAAGGCCGCCCGGAAGGCTGCGTCCAAGCAGCGCCGCAGCCAGCTCTGGCAGGCCTTCCAGATGCAGCGCAAGGAAGACAAGCGGCTCCTGCCCTACATGATCGGCGCGTTTGTGCTGATCGTGGCGGCGTCAGTGGTCGGTGGCGTGCTCATCGGCGGTTTCACGATGTACATGCTGATCCCGCTGGGCATCGTGCTCGGCGCGCTGGTCGCGTTCATCATCTTCGGCAGGCGGGCGCAGAAGTCGGTCTACCTCAAAGCCGAGGGGCAGACCGGCGCGGCGGCGTGGGCGTTGGACAACCTCCGCGGCCGGTGGCGGGTCACGCCGGGCGTCGCCGCCACCGGACATTTCGACGCGGTGCACCGCGTGATCGGCCGCCCCG
Organism: Mycobacterium sp.; assembly: GCA_040512325.1. Taxonomy (GTDB): domain Bacteria; phylum Actinomycetota; class Actinomycetes; order Mycobacteriales; family Mycobacteriaceae; genus Mycobacterium. Next base: position 17,464 of record JBEVFK010000213.1, read on the forward strand.
GCGTGATCTTCGTCGGCGAGGGCGTCGCGTCGCGGGTCAAGCCGTTGCTGGCGCAGGAGAAGAAGCGCACCGCACGGTTGATCGGCGACACCCCGATCTACGACATCATCGTCGGCAACGGCGAGGGTGAGGTTCCACTGGCCAAGCTGGAACGCCACCTCAACAAGCTGCCCGCCAACATCAACGTCAAGCAGATGGACTCCCTGGAATCCAAGCTGGTCGCCCTGGGCACCAAGATCGGTCCCGCGGCCATGCCCAAGGGGCCGATGCCGAATGCGGCGAAGCTGCGCGGCGTGCAGCGCAAGGTGCAGCGCCGCTAACCGGTAGGTCACGCCCGCGGCGACACCCGCGTGGCGTCCTTGCGTTCGTTTTCGCCACACGAAATACTTCGCGCGATGTGTACTGCCTGTGAGTGGGCGCCGCGCTTTGCGGCCTACGGAGCCAAGACCACCCGACGGACGGTTTTGCGGACCGGCGCGGCGTTGCTCGCCGCCACCGCGGCCGGCAGCTACGTCGTCGACCCGGGGCGTGCGTCGGCTCTGCCGGTCCCCGCAGGTCCCGCCGACGTCGTGTTCCACAACGGCGCCGTCTACACCGTCGCGGGCCCGGCGCCGTGGGCGCAGGCCGTCGCGGTCACGGGCAAGACCATCACCTACGTGGGCGACGACGCCGGCGCCCTGGCGCTTGCCGGTCCGGGCACCCGCGTGGTCGATCTGGCCGGCCGCATGCTGATGCCCGGCTTCGTCGAAGGCCACATCCACCCGTTCCTCGGCGCGTTCCTCACTACCGGTGTCGATCTACAGGTGCCCACCGGAGACGATGCGCTGGCCGCGATCGCGGAGTACGCGAAAGACCACCCTGAGGGGCCGATCCGCGGATTCGGCTGGCGGGTGGACATGTTCGGACCGCAGGGCCCCAACCGCGCCGACCTGGATCGCGTACTGCCGGACCGGCCAGGTTTCTTCTTCGCCATCGACGGCCACAGCATGTGGGCCAACTCCCGGGCCCTGGAGATCGCCGGGGTCAGCCGTGACACCGCCGACCCGATCCCTGGTTTCAGCTACTACGTGCGCGACGAGAACGGCGAACCGACCGGCTACGTGCTGGAGGTCGACGCGGTGCTCAGCCTCGTCAACGCCATCGAGCCCATCTCGGCCGAGACCATGGAGCGTCTCCTCTACGACTGGCTGCCCAAGGCGTCGGCGGCCGGTATCACCTCGGTGTTCGATGCCGGTGTGCCGCCGGTCGGTGGCGATCAGGGCGCATTGATCAGCATCTACACCAGGGTCGAAGACCGGGGGGCGCTGCCGTTCCGGGTGGTCGCGTCCTACAGCGTGAAGTCGCCGCCGATCGAGGATGCGGTTGCGAACCTCCGGGATATCGGCAGCCGCGTCTCGACCGAACTGGTGCAGGTGAATGTCGTCAAGATCATCGGCGACGGCACGCAGGAGGGCTACACCGCCTGGCTCCTCGAGCCCTATGCCGACAAACCGGACTCGATCGGCGGGTCGCCGTTCACCGAAGCGCAGTGGCACCAGCTGGTCCGCGAGGTCGACGCCGCCGGCTTCGACGTCCACGTCCACGCCTGTGGTGAACACACCGCACGCACCGGGCTGGACGCCATCGAGGCTGCTGTCGCCGCCAATCCCCCGCGCGACCGCCGCCACACCATCGCCCATCTGGTCTACGTCGAGGACCCGGACAGCGCGCGCTTCGGCGAGCTCGGAGTCATCGCCCAGTTCTCGGCGAACTGGATCTCCGCCGACCCCGACACCATCACCAATCTGGCCGCGCGTTACGGGAGGCCGCGTCAGGACCTGTTCTATCGCACGCGGGATGTGCTGGCCTCCGGCGGTCGCATCTCGCTGGGCACCGACTGGCCGGCGGCCGGCTATTTCTCCACCTACAAGCCGCTGGACTCCATCCAGATCGGCGTCACCCGTCAACTCGTCGGAGACAGAGACGCGCCGGTGCTGTCGCCGGCCGATCAGAAACTCACGGTCGCCGAAGCGGTGCACGCCAACACGTTGGGGGCGGCCTATCAGCTCCGGCTGGACTCCGTGGTGGGCTCAGTGGAGGTGGGCAAGCTCGCCGATCTGATCGTGCTGGACCGCAACATCCTGGAGATCGACCCGCACGACATCCATCAGACGACGGTGGCGATGACGCTGATGAACGGGCAGATCCGCCACGAGGCGTAGGTCCGTCAGCGCCGGACCACAGCGGTATAGGTGAACAGGTCCTGCAGGCCGCGCCGGTCGCGGTCCATGTAGAGCGCCGGGATCACCAGCATCAACAGCAGGCCCCGGCCCAGCGCGCGGCCGAAACCGACATGGACGCGGTTGTCGATGGAGACCACCGTCAGCCCGAGGACGAGCTGACCGGGCGTGAAGCCGAACAGCCGCACCGATGCCGCGCCGAGCAGAAACCAGATCACCAGCACCGCGGTCGCCCACGTCGACGACGGCAGGATGCCGAGGTTCACCGCCAGCCCGGCGAGGCCGTTGGCGATCAGCCAATCGACCAGCAATGCCCCGGCCCGTCGGCCGGATCGGGCCATCGACCCCGGCCCGAACTCCGGCAATCCGAGTCGCTCACCCGCATAGGCGGACTCCGGCGCCGAATCAGCCGGGTCGGGGCCGGAAAGCCAGGATGACAGCGCGCGAGCCATGAAGCCAGCATAGGGTGGGAGTGATTGCGTAACGTCCACGCAACATCCGGTTGACTGGCGTGCAACATGCGCTCCATACCGTCACTCGCGGGTTAATTCAAAGCACTGTGCCTAGACCAGCACACTAAGGAGCAGTAAGTGGCAGAAAAGACCGCTGATGACATCTTCAAGCAGATCAAAGACGAGAACGTCGAGTACGTCGACATCCGCTTCTGCGATCTGCCCGGAGTAGTCCAGCACTTCTCGATTCCCGCCTCCGCGTTCGACAAGAGCGTGTTCGAGGATGGCCTCGCGTTCGACGGCTCGTCCGTCCGCGGCTTCCAGTCGATCCACGAGTCCGACATGATGCTGCTGCCGGACCCCGAGACCGCCCGGATCGACCCGTTCCGCAAAGCGAAGACCCTGAACCTGCAGTTCTTCGTGCATGACCCGTTCACCCGTGAGGCCTACTCGCGCGACCCGCGCAACGTGGCCCGCAAGGCCGAGAACTACCTCACCAGCACCGGTATCGCCGATACCTGCTTCTTCGGCGCCGAGGCCGAGTTCTACATCTTCGACTCGGTGACCTTCGACTCGAAGATCAACGGCACCTCCTACGAGGTCGACTCCGAGTCGGGTTGGTGGAACACGGGCGAGCCCTTCGAGGCCGACGGCAGTGCCAACCTGGGCTACAAGGTGCGCCCCAAGGGTGGCTACTTCCCCGTCGCGCCGTATGACCACTACGTCGACCTGCGCGACGAGATGGCCACCAACCTGCAGAACGCTGGTTTCACCCTGGAACGCGGCCACCACG
>JBEVFK010000214.1:0-14444 GCA_040512325.1 Mycobacterium sp.
CGAAGTTCAGTAACTCGAACTCGCAGACCTCGTCGGAGTACCACGGCGTCGTCGTCACCTATGCGCAGGTGGCCAGCCATCCCACCCGCCACCGGGTCCGCACCGAGAACCGCAAGACCCTCGTCATCTTCGACGAGATCCACCACGGCGGCGACGCCAAGAGCTGGGGCGAGGCCATCCGCGAGGCGTTCGACGACGCGACGCGCCGGCTCTCCCTCACCGGGACACCGTTCCGCAGCGACGACAGCGCCATTCCGTTCATCAACTACGAGCCCGACGCCAACGGCTTCATGCGCTCCCAGGCCGATCACGTCTACGGCTATTCCGACGCGCTGGCCGACGGGGTGGTCCGGCCGGTGGTGTTCATGGCCTACTCCGGTGAGGCCCGGTGGCGCGACAGCGCAGGCGAAGAGCACGCGGCCCGCCTGGGTGAGCCCTTGAACGCCGAGCAGACCGCGAGAGCGTGGCGCACAGTGCTCGACCCGGCCGGTGACTGGATGCCCGCCGTCATCGCCGCGGCGGACATCCGCCTGCGCCAGAAGCGCCAGCATGTGCCGGATGCCGGCGGCATGATCATCGCCTCCGACCAGACCGCGGCCCGCGCCTACGCCCAGCTGCTGACGACGATCACCGGCGAGGCGCCCACCATCGTGCTCTCCGACGACAAAGGTTCCTCGGACCGCATCACCGAGTTCTCCAACAGCAGCAGTAGCTGGATGGTCGCGGTGCGCATGGTCTCCGAAGGCGTCGACGTCCCCCGGCTGGCGGTCGGGGTGTATGCCACCAGCGCGTCGACGCCGCTGTTCTTCGCCCAGGCCATCGGTCGCTTCGTCCGCTCGCGGCGGGCCGGGGAGACGGCCAGCATCTTCCTGCCGTCGGTGCCGACCCTGCTGGCGCTGGCCAGCGAGCTCGAAGAGCAGCGCAACCACGTCCTGGGCAAGCCGCACCGTGAGCCTCAGGGCGACGAGGACCCGCTGGATGCCGAGCTCGCCAAGCAGCGCAAAGATGAACTGGGCGAGGAGGAGAAGGCTTTCACCTCGCTGGGCGCCGACGCCGAGCTGGACCAGGTGATCTTCGACGGGTCGTCCTTCGGCACCGCCACACCCGCGGGCAGCGACGAGGAAGCCGACTATCTCGGCATCCCCGGGTTGCTCGACTCGACCCAGATGCGTGATCTACTCAGCAAGCGGCAGGTGGCGCAGCTCGAAAAGCGTACGGCCTCAGGCGAATCCGTTGTGCCCAGCTCCACCCGCGGTCAGCTCCAGGATCTGCGCAAGGAACTCAACGCGCTGGTGTCGGCGGCCCATCATCGGCTCAACAAGCCGCACGGCTGGATTCACAACGAGTTGCGCCGACTCTGCGGCGGCCCGCCCATCGCGGCGGCCACCAGCGATCAGCTCAAAGAGCGCATCATCGCCGTGCGCACCCTGGGTTTCAGCCAGACTTCCTAGTGACTTCGGCGCGCTGGTGGCCCATCGGCGGCGATACCCGCGCCGAAATAGCTAGAAGGTGCGCGGCGTGTTGATCCAGAGCACCGTGGTGAGGCCGGGGCCGTCGGGGTTACCGAACTCGTGGGGACGTTCGCTCCGGAACGACATCGAGTCACCGGCTTCCAGCACGTAGTCGTCGCTGCCGTCCAGACGCATGTGCAGTTGGCCCGTCATGACGTACAGGAACTCTTCACCTTCGTGCGAGATCGCGCCGTCACTACCACCACCGGGTTCGAACATGAACAGTAGCGGCTCGAGGTTGCTGCCGGCAGTCGACATGTCCTCGATGCGGACACCTTTGTTGCTGTCGATCACACGACGGGAGTGGGCGCGCACCAACAGGTTTGGCGCCTCGTAGGAGCCCGCCATCAGGCCCAGCACGTTGGTGTCGAAAACGGCACCGATCTTCTGCAGAGAGGCAATCGACGGCACGGCGGTGCCCCGCTCGAGAGCACTTAGGTACGACGGGCTCAGCCCTGTCATCCCTGCGACATCGCGAAGCGTGAGTTTGCGCCTCCTGCGCAGATCGCGGATGGTCTGGCCGGCCTGCCGGGAGTGCGCCGAATCCATCGGCGCCACAGCACTATTGGTCCCCGCGTCGCCGGACTGGTCGAGGATGCGCCGTACCCCCTCGGCGTTGACGCCACCGGACATGAGCGACTGGATGCGCCGCATCCGCTCGATGTCCACCAGAGTGTACGTGCGGTAACCCGAAGGGGTGCGTGCGGGGTTGATCAGATGCTGCTGTTCCCATTGACGTAGTTGTACCGCGCTGGCGCCGACGAGTTGGGCGGCTTGTTGGATGTAGAGGACCCGCCCGGGAGTCGTCGTCGGCGACCCGTCGACCCGTGCGAACGTGAGCTCACCACCATCACGCTGCGCGCCACCGTTCCGGGAGACGTGGCCCCGACTGGTCGACGTGGCCACCACTACCCCCCGCTGAACCTTTGACCATCCTGTAAGCGACGAGGATATCTTGGCGCGCCCCGCCGCGGGTCCGCGCACCGCTGCACCACGTCTGACGTGGGCAAAGTCGCCGACACTCCGGGCCATCGGGCAGAGCACTCCGCTTATGGATTGCGCCGTCAGAGACGAAACACACCTGAAACGATTGTTCACCCCCCCGTAGCAAAAAGGCTTTAACCTTCAAAAATTCCACAAACCTTCCCCGCACCTTTCGAGACATTTCAACCTTAGTGAATCTTTGCAAGGTTATGGCACATGAAGCACCTCCACTACCGCTCCACGACAGATCGGAACCGTGATGAAGACCCGTGAGCAATACCAGCGCCTGACCCACTCGCTGCACTGGGATCCGACGTATGTCGGCGAGGACGCGTACGTCCCCGAGGAATGGCGCACTGCCTGCTCCATGCCCGACTGGAAGAAGTTCAACGATCCGTTCCAGATCCTGTTCGAGGACTACATCCGCATCCAGGCCGAAAAGGAGGACAAATTCCACGCCGTCCGCGACGCCGGCGCCCGGTTCGGCCACATCGGGCGGGTTGATGCGCGGTGGGTCGAGGCAATGAAGTCCTTCAATACCGCCCTGACGTACAGCGAGTACTACAACTACCGCGGCCACGTCCGAGTGGCTCGGTTCGCCCCCGCCCCGGCCATCCGGATCGCCTCGATGGTGCAAGCCATGGATGAACGGCGCCATGCCGAGGAGGCGATCTACCAGGCCAAGGACTACGTCAAGCACCACGAGAGCGGGTTTCTGCTACCCAGGGACCGCTTGGCCTTCTTCGAGCGGCATTGGTATTTCCAGGGTGACCGGTCCTTCTTCGAAGATCTGATCACAACCGACCCGATCGAAGCGATCATCGGCACCAACCTGGTGTTCGAGACCGCCTTCACCAACCTGCTCTTCATCGCCGCGCCGGCAGCGGGGGTGGCCAACGGAGACTTCGGATTCGGACAGGCCCACCTGACGATTCAGAGCGACGAAACGCGGCACATGGCGTTGGGACAGTCCGTTGCCAGAGCGCTGCTGCAGAACGACGACACAAATCTGTCGCTGATTCAGGACTGGCTGGACAAGTGGTTCTGGCGCTGCCACCGGTTGCTGCTCGCCGTCGTCGGGCCCGTGCTGGACTACTTCCCCAAGAACAAGCCCATCTCCTACAAAGAGGCCTTCCAGCGCTATGTCGTCGAAGACTTCATCGAGGGCTACGTATCGGAGCTCTCCCAGTTCGGGTTGAAGCCACCGCGTCACCTCGATCAGGCGTTGGCCGAGATCGAGCATGGCTCCCACAGTATTTGGCGCGGTCTGTACGCCTCCCGCGACCAGCTGTGGTTCGACGTGCATCAGCCGACCGCCGAGGACCTGGCGTGGCTGCAGGACAAGTACCCCGCCTTCGAGCAGTACCACGCTCCGTTCTGGCGGGCCGTGGCCGCGGGAGCCGTCGTCGACGCCGATACCCTCCCGATGATCTGTGACGTCTGCAAGTTCCCCTGCACCTTCCCCCATCCGGCCAACCCGGTGGCGTTGCCGCTCAACCACAACGGCCAGCGCTACTGGTTCTGTTCGGAGGGGTGCAAGTGGATCTTCGAGCGGGAGTCCACCAAGTACACCCGCACCATCGAGCCCTCTGCGTTGCTGCTCGCCGACAAGGACCCCACCTGGGTAGCCCAGTTCCTCAACATCAGTCCCGACGGCACTCCCCTGGGCGGCACTCACGCACCGGACGGCTACTTCCCCGCGATGCGCGTACCCACCACGCTCTGACATACCGAACCTCCACAAGATAAGGAAATTCATTCGATGCTCATCTATTCACGTGTGCTCGGTGAAGCGGCACCGGAGGCATTCATCCTGACCGAGGACGACCCGACCGTCGCTGATCTCATGAAAACCGTCAGTGGTGCCCGTTCGGCACGGGGCCGCGTCCTCGAACTGAACATCGATGGCGCCGACGACGCGACGTTGGCCGGCCTCGGTATCGACGACGGCGATCTCGTCGAGGTACTCGCGATCGGCGAACCGAAGTTCGACAACACGCCCGCACCCAAACCGGTACTGGATCTCGAACCCGCACCCGCGCCGAAAGGGCGGCGGCTCAACGAATATGAAGAAGTCACCCAGCTGCTGCAGTGGCACGGCCCCTACCACATTCAAGGTGACCGTCCGGCGCACCAGGTGTGGTCCGACGACAGCACAGAACTGCGATGCAGCGACTGGGAGTCCTACCGAACCCCGGACAAGCTGTACTACCGCACCTATACGACGCGGCAGGCCCGCGCCGGGCGCAGCGTGGCGACCGCCTTCGAGTTCGCGCAGAGTGACGGCCAACTGGCCAAGGTGGATCCGGCACGAGTGGAGTTGCTGCGCAATGTGATCGGAGTGCTGCAGTACCCCGACTGGGGACTCTGCGTCGCACACCAGAATGCCACCCGCTTCGCGCTGTCGTCCTGGATCGCCGGCGCCACCTCCTTCATGATGTTCGACGAGTTGCGCCATGCCCAGCTCTACGGTCGATTGGCCGTGGCCTACGGCGAGCAGCACGACGGGTTCGACGATCCTCGCCCGGCCTGGATGGACGAACCCCGCTTTCAGCCGAGTCGGCGCATCATCGAAGAGACAATGGCGACGCTGGACTGGGGCAAGACCATCGTCCTGGCCGATCTGATCGTCGAACCACTGCTGACCAGCGCCGCACACACCCTGCTGACCAACGGAAGTCTCACCGCCGGTGACGGACTGACCCCGTTCGTGTGCCGGTCCATCGAAGACGACAAACTCCGCCACCGCGAAAGTGCCGCAGCGTTCCTGCGGCTGGTGTGCCAAGACCAGACCTTCGGGGGCGACAACCGTGAGCTCATCACGGGCTGGGTCGGGGAGCTGCTGCCCCGTGTCCACGCCGCCGCGGTGCAGCTTCTCGGCAACTTCCCCACCGCCGACGCACTGGCCGAACCGATGGCGTGGATCGCCGCGCAGTTCGACGAGTCCGGAATCGACCTGCCCTCAGCAGCTCTCGCAGAGAAGGAGCTCACAGCATGACCGCACACGTCACCCGGTCGGTGGTCGGCATCGAGATGATGGGAGGAGAGGAATGTGACGCGATTGTCGCCGCGGTCTGTCAAGACGTCCCCCATGCCTCGGTGGTTCAGATGCCGGGCATGGTCCAACTCGATGTACCTGACCGCATGGTCATCCACGCCTCGGCAGTATCCGAACACCTTGGTAGAGAATGGGACAGCCGCGACTTGAATCAGGTGGTGTCGGCCTACCGCGGCTACTTCACCCGCTGGGACGACGACCAGGTGGTGCTGAGCTGGAACGCCGACGACCCAGGAGATGACGTCCATGTTTGACGATCTCCGCTCAGAAGACCGCATCATCCACGTCTGCGTCAACATCGACTGCGCGATGCGCGGATCCGAGGCTGTCCGCGATCGGCTACGCGAGATCGTCGACGAGACCGGCTCCGACATCGAGGTCAACGACTACGTCTGCTTCGCCGCCTGCGAACAGGGACCCAATCTGCTCATCGAGCACAGTCGGGCCTTCTACAGCGAGGTCGCACCCGACCACGCCGAGGGCATCCTCGCTCACGCCGAGGGAGGCGGCGCGGTCGAATCCATCGACCGCAGCGGATCCTTCGTGGCACGCAAGATCTTCAACATGCTCGACGCGGGCTTCAAGCCGGGCGACTTGAGTCTGTCGGATTAGGCCCACGATGCCGACCTCAGATACCCTCCTGCCACCTCAGCGACTGGACCATGCCCGCTATCTCGACCACGGCGGCTACCTGGGACTGAGATACGCAGCAGCAGAACCGGATCGGGCGCAGCGTGCGTTGCTCACAACACCGCTGACCGGTCTGGGCGGCGCGCACTTTCCGCTGTCCCGCAAACTCGAATCCGCTCTGGCCACTGACGGTCCGCGGGTGGTGGTGTGCAATGCCGCCGAAGATGAACCGGGCAGCGGGAAAGACCGTGCGCTGCTGGCGCGCAATCCCCACGTGGTACTCGAAGGGGCATTGATCGCCGCTCTTGTGCTCGACGCCCGCGACGTCATTCTCTACGTCAGCGAGCTCGCCGATCAGGAGTACGCCAGCATCACCGCGGCATACGCCGAAGTCGCCGAGCGGTATCCATTCGCCGCGGTGCGGGTGGTGCGCGCCGACCCGCGGTATGTCTCCGGCGAGGCGACGGCGGCTGTCGATGCTATCAACGGGGGGACCGGAAAGCCCACCGGCCGACCGCTTCCTACTGAACGCGGCGTCAACGGGCTGCCGACCCTGGTGGCGAACTGTGAGACACTGGCCAACCTCCCACGCATCGTACGAGCTGCCTGGGCCGGACAACCGCCGCCCCGGTCCCGGCTGGCCACGGTCAGCGGTGACATCACAAACCCCGGCGTTTATGAAATCGACCCTGACACAGACACCTTCGGCGATCTTTTCGCACGAGCCGGTGCACTCACCGGTTCGGGCCGGCTCAAAGCGATCCAGCCAGGCGGGCCGTCGACACGGTTCCTGGCCGCAGACTGTGCCGACATCCTCATCGCCGATGCCGCGATCCGCACCGCCGGCTCGCAACCGGGCTGTCTGGCGATACGGGTGCTCGCCACCAGCAGCTGCATGGTCGAAGTCTGCGAAGAGATCACCGGCTTCTTCAGCCGCGAACAGTGCGGGCAGTGTCCGCCCTGCCGGATGAAGACCCAGACCTACCACCGCACCCTGCAGCAGGTCGTACGACAGAAGGGGAGTCATGACCTGCTCGAAAAGCTCGGTGTCATCGAAGAATTTGTCGCTGACATGCCGCACAAGTGCTCACTGATCGACATGCCCACGCCACCAGTCGCTTCCGCCCGATCGCTGTTTCCCGATGATTTCACCGCCCACACCGAATACGGCTTGTGCGTCTCTGCTCAGCCGCTGACCAGCTCACAGTGAGGAACACACCATGACCAATGACCCAGACTCGCCTCTGCCGACTGGGGGCATCGACGCAGTAGGTCGCATCGAGACCCGCGGCGTCGACTACATCCCTGAAGCCGAACGGCACTCGCGGCCGCGGGAACTCGGCACCGTATTCTTCGGAACCCAGTTATGCTTCGGCATCATCGTTTTGGGATTCCTACCGGTGTCCTTCGGCCTGGGCTGGTGGGGGTCGGTGACCTCCACGCTGGCCGGGTTGGCCCTGGGCTCGGCGATGTTCGCGCCGCTGGCACTGCTGAGTACCCGCACCGGAACAAACAGTGCGGTGAGCAGCGGCGCCCACTTCGGAGTGGTCGGCCGCATCGTCGGCTCGCTGGTCGGCATCTTCACCGCCATCGGGTTCTACGCGCTGACCGTGTGGACCGGCGGCCAGGCCCTGGTCGAGGGCCTGCACAAGCTGGTCGGTCTGCCCAACAGCACTCCGGTCTTCGCAGTGGCCTACGCGATCATCGCCGCACTCACCTTGCTGGTGGCGATCTACGGACACGCCAACGTCGTCCTGGCCAACCGCATCCTGATTCCCAGCATGGGCGTGCTGCTGCTCATCGGCGTCCTGGTGCTAGCGCCGAATTTCACTGCGGCAGAGCCATCCTCGGAACTACTACTCGGCAGTTACCCCGCTACCTGGCTGCTCTCGGCGACCACCGCGGCGTCGTTACCCATCTCCTACTCGCCCTACGTCGGGGACTACACCCGCTACATCTCCGCACGGCGCTTCAGTGCCGGTCGGGTGATGCTCGCCGCCGGCGGCGGCATGTTCGTGGGCTGCGGCGTGGCATTGTGCTTCGCCATCTTCGTGGCGATGACCTTCCCGGCCGGCGTCACCGACTGGGTGGCAGGGTTCGTCGACGTCTCGCCGACCGCCTTCGTCGCCGCCATCGTCGTGATCGCCCTGATCGGTTCCTGCGCCCAGGCCGCGCTGTGCGTGTATGGCACCGGGCTTGATCTGTCGTCGATCTTCCCCCGGCTCAAGCGGGTCCCGGCCACCCTGCTGATCGGCGCGGCCGGCACCGTCCTGGTCTACATCGGCGCCTTCGTCTACAACCTGGTGGCTGCGGCAACCGCGTTCCTGATCATCCTGCTGGTGGTCACCGCCCCGTGGCTGGTCATCAATGTGCTGGGCTACGTCTTCTCCAAAGGTCGCTACTACACCCAGGATCTGCAGGTCTTCAACCTCCAGCCGCGCATCACCGCGGGCGCCTACTGGTTCACCCACGGCTGGAATGTTGCTGCCATGGGCGCGTGGGTGGTGGCCACCGTCATCGGGATGCTGTTCGTCAACACCACGCTCTACGTCGGTCCCTGGGCCAACGCCGTGGGCGGTCTTGACCTGAGCTTCATCTCGGCGGCTGTGATCGGCGGCGTGCTGTACCTGGTCTTGGCCCGCCTGATCCCGGGCAGCGTCGTCGTCCCCGACACCGTCAGTGAAGCCACTGACGCCCAGCGCCTGAGCGCCCTGCTGGCCACCCACCGGCGGCCGGTCGCGTCATCTGCACCCACACCGGTCGGCACTGCCGCCGACCTCACCTGACCCTCACGCTTCCTGAAACCACTGCCCCACCAAATGATTGGAATTCTTCCTATGACAACCATCGATGAAACCGACACCGCCCGCAGCTACCCGAAATTCGGCGCCGACGTCATGCGGCGCAATGTGCGGGTGGTCGACCTGACCCGCGAGATCTTCGAAGGCATGCCGATGTGGTTCGGCCACCAGAAGACCTTCATCAACACCAATCAGACCCACGAACAGTTCAAGACGACCTACAACACCCACCTGGGGTTCGAAGCGCACAACCTCCTCATCAGCGAGCACGCCGGCACCCACACCGACGCGGTGTTCGAATACGACCCGAACGGTCCCACCATCGACAAATCGCCGCTGGAGTACTACTACGGCGACGCCATCTGCCTGGATCTGCGCTCGGTCAACTACCCGGACTACATCACCCCGGCCGATCTCGAAGCCGCGCTGGCAGCCAGCGGCCAAGAGATCCGCAAGGGCGACACTGTAATTCTCTACACCGGCTACGGGGACGCCACCTATCCCGACCTTGCTTACACCGAGAAGCACACCGGTCTCAACCGGGACGCGGCGCTGTGGCTGGCTGAGCGGGGCGTGGTGAACATTGCCGTGGACAACGTGGCCATCGACCACGCCGACGACACCGAATTCTCCGGACACAACGTGTGCGGGGAGTACGGCATCGTGAACACCGAGGGATTGGCCAACCTGGATCAGGTGGTCAACCAACGATTCCTGTACTTCGGTCTACCACTGTTCATCCGCAACGGCACCGGATCTCCGATCCGCGCCGTCGCCGTCTTCCAGGACTGAACACCAACAATCAGCGCCACTTGCGCAGAGAGCCAACGATGACACAACTCGAGCGAACCTTCGGACCCAGCTCACGCCAACGGCTGATGCCGCCGGGATCCTGGGACTGGCACATCCCGACCCCCTTCTCCCAGGGCTGGCGGGTCGACAACCTGCTGTTTGTCGGCGGGCAACTGTCCGCCGACGAACAGGGCAATGTCGTCGGCGAAGGCGATATCGAAGTACAGACCCGCAACGTCTTCGACGCCGTCACCCGGGTGCTCACCGAAGGCGGTGCCACCTGGCGCGACGTCGTCAAGATCAACACCTTTTACGTGTGCGACGAAAAAGGCGAGGCCGTAAGGGAGTTCTGGGAGAAGATGACCCGGGTCCGACTCGAGTACCTGCCGACTCCCGGGCCCGCAGGCACCGCGGTCCGCGTCGCCGGCCTGATGTATGAAGGGTTTCTCATCGAGGTGGAAGCCGTCGCCGTGATCGGCAGCGGAGACCTGAACTACACCTCATGACGGTCATCGACCTGACCCAGCAGCTGTTGCGGATCGACACATCCAACCCGGGACGCGCCGAAAAACCTGCGGCCGAGCTGGTGGCCGACCACCTGGCCACCCTCGGGGTCGCCGTGCAGTGGTTCGAGCCCGAACCGGGACGCACCAGCATCGTCGGGAGGGTCGAGGGCGAGCACCGGGACCTGCCCGCACTTCTGCTGCACGCTCACCTCGACGTCGTTCCAGCGGTCGAGAATGACTGGGAGCGTGATCCTTTCGGTGGCGAGCTGATCGACGGCTACCTGTGGGGGCGCGGCGCGGTCGATATGAAGGGCACCGTCGCCATCACGCTGGCCACCTTGACCGCCATGCACCGCCGCGGCCAACGGCCGCACCGGGACCTGGTGGTGGCTTTCTTTGCCGACGAGGAAACCGGTGGCCAGCTCGGTGCGGGACACGTGACCCGAGAACGCCCCGGGCTGTTCGCCGACTGTGCCGAAGCCATCGGCGAAGTCGGCGGTTTCAGCCACACCCTGTCCGACCAGCACCGCGCCTATCTGGTGTCCACCGCGGAAAAGGGCGTCTGGTGGTCCCGCGTGGTGGCCGATGGGCGCGCTGGGCACGCCAGCATGATCAACCCCGACAATCCGGTCACCCACCTGGTTACCGCTTTGGCCCGCGTGGTGGGTTACTCCGGGCACGACATCCCGACAGCGGCCTCGGCGGCGATGCTCGAGCGGCTACGCAGCGTTCTCGTCCTGCCCGAGGCCACTGCTGAAGAGCTCATCACCCGGCTCGGCCCCCTGGGCAGGATGCTGCGGGCCGGCCTGCGTAACACCGTAAACCCCACCCAGCTGCAGGCGGGCTACAAAGCCAATGTCGTTCCCGCCACCGCTCAAGCCACCATTGACGGGCGCTTCCTGCCGGGAAGCGAAGACCTCTTCTGCCACGAGATCGCCCGCCTCGCCGGCGGGCAGGTGCGGCTCGAAGAGATCTACCGCGGCGCGGCCGTCGAAGCCCGCCTCGATTCGGTCCTGCTGGGCGCGATCGGATGCGCGCTACGCACTGAGGACGACACTGCTTTCGTCCTTCCGTATATGGGCACGGCGTTCACCGACGCGAAATGGCTCGCACCCCTGGGCATCGAATGTTACGGATTCACCCCGATGCTGCTGCCCGATGAGTTGGACTTCACCGCACTCTTCCACGGCGTCGACGAACGGATACCCACCAGTGCGCTGGAGTTCGGTGTGCGGGTTTTCGACCGGCTGTTGAGCAGTTACTGACAGGGATTTCGGCGTGATCTGGCCCGCTCAGCGGGCCGAATCACGCCGAGATCCCTAGAGTCCCAGCAGCTTCGGCAGGTCGGCCACCGAATCTATGACGTGGTTGGGCTGCATCGCGAATTCGTCTGCGGCCCAACGGTCCAACGTGTCCTGCCGGAACTTGCCGGTGCGCACCAACACCCCCGTCATACCGACCACCTGGCCGGCGAGCACGTCGTTGTTGAGGTCGTCGCCCACCATGTACATCTCGTCGGGTTCGACGCCGAGTCGGGCCGCCGAGGCCAGGAAACCCTCCGGTGCCGGTTTGCCCACGGCGGTGGCCTTACGACCGCAGCACTCCTCCATCCCGTTGAGGTACATGCCCGTGTCGATGCGCAGGCCCTCGGTAGTGGTCCACGACATACTGCGGTGCATGGCCACGACGGGAACTCCCTGCGCCATCCAGTCGAAGACCCAGGACAGCGTGACGTGGTCGTATTCCGGACCGGCACCGCCGAGCAGCACCACATCGGGGGTGTCGGGCTGCGGGCCGCCGCGGGTGTCGACGGAGGTCACCAGGTTGATGCCGGGCATGTCGGTGGCGATATTGCCGCTGTTGACCAGGAAGCAGTGCGCGTCGGGGTAGCGGTCGCGGACAAAATCCGCGGTGAGCACGGCGGCGGTGATCACCTCGTCGGGAGTGACGTCCATGCCCGCGTCGGTGAGCAGGTCGGCGATCTGAACCCGGGTGCGGGTGGTGGTGTTGGTCAGATAAGAACGCGCAATCTGGTTGTCGGCCAACGCCCGTAGGGTTTCTTTAGCACCCGCGATGGGTTTCCACGAGGTCACCAGCACACCATCGATGTCGAAGAGCACTCCACCGGTAGCCATGGTGCGACAGTAAACGCAGCGGGTGGCTGCGCAACTCGTGGGCTCAGATTGACGCGAGGGTCACTTGTGCACCCACGCGCAGTCGGCCACCCAAGGTGACGCCCGGGCTGCCACGGCCCAGGCCCGGTCGGCGGGGACGTCGATCACGACGTACCGCTTGGCGCCCGCGGCGGTGGCGGCAATCAGCGTCGCCACCCCGGCCCGGCGTTGAAACGGCGACTGACGCACGGTCCAGCCGATGATTCCCGCCGTGGCGATACAGTCGCGGCGCCGTTCGACGCTACCGCTGCGCGCCACCAACCAGCTGCCGTCCACCCGATGCCCGAGGGCGCGCACCCGGTCTGCGGCCAGCAGCCCGCAGCACCCCGTCAGGGCCGGCAGCACCCACCAGGTCCACCGCGGCACGCCGACGGTGACCGCCCCGACCACCAGTGCCACCCCGACGACGACGGGCAGCGCCATCCCGCGGGTCCAGCGCCTGCGGGTGGCGGCGCCACCGTGCGGGTGCACCGGCGCGCGGACGGCGTCGTCGTCGCCGATCAACTCGGCCAGCACACCGTGCGCGGTGGCGGCCGGGCACGGCGGCAGCAGCAGTGACGCCTCCCCCGCGCCGTTGACGCCGGTCATCACCGCATCCAGCCGCGCGCCCCCGAAGGCGCGGACCAGCAGCGGTTCGCGGACGGTGCCGCCGCGCAGCCGGCTCATGTCATAGGTGTGCTCGCGCACCCGCAGCAGGCCGTGCTGCAGGTGCAGGGTGTCGGCCCGTCGGCGCAGCACCAGGTTCCCGTAGGTCAGCAACGACCTACCTACCGACAACAGCACCGAGGCCAGCAGCACCACCACGGCCAGTGCGGCCACGGCAGCCGCGACACCGAAGCGTTCCGCGGCGTCCACCCCGGACTCCACCACCTCGGTGCGCTGCAGCGCCTCACCCAGGCCTGCCTGGTAAGTGACGCCGACGGCGGCGGCGATCATCACCAGGCCCGACATGCTCAGCGGGCTGTACCGCAACCAGGACGGCTGCCAGCGCGCCAGCACCGTGGCGTCATCGGGCACGTTCGCCGACACCGGTCCCGACTCCGCCAGCAGGATCGCCCGCAACTGCGGCACATCCCCGGCAAGCACCGCGTCGAGTTCGAAGGCGTTGTCGCCGTTGGCTTCCTGGCCGGTACCGACGCGCAGCACCGTGAGGCCGAGCAGGCGGTGCAGCACCCGCGCGTCGGTCTGCACCGACCGGATCCGGTTGCGGGGCACCGACAACACCTTGCGCTGCAGCACCCCGACCCGCAGCTGCACCTCCTCGGTGTCGATGCGATAGCTGGTGGTGAACCAGCGCGCCACACCGAGTCCGATCAGCAGCGCCAACCCCAGCAGCGACCACAGCGGATTGTTGGTGGCAGACCCGAGCACGATCGATCCGATCACCAACGGCAGCTGGCGCAACACCTCGTGAATCGGATGGACCACCAGCATCCGCGGGCTCAGCCTGCTCCACACCGGAGCGACGGACTCAGGTGGCATCGCTGCCGCCGATGGCCGCGATACCGGTGAGATACGCCGCGATGTCATCGGCCACCGCGGAGTCCAGCGCGACGATCTGCACCGCACCCGCCGAGGACGCCGTCGTCACCGTCACGTTGGCCAACCCGAAGAGCCGGTCCAGCGGGCCGCGATAGGTGTCGACGGTCTGCACTCGTGAGATCGGGGCGATGCGGCGCTCTTGCATCAACCATCCGGTGCGGGTGAAGACGGCCTGGTCGCTGATTTCCCAGCGGTGCACACGATATCGCCACACCGGCACCACCCCGACCGACACCACCGCGCTGAGGAGCGCGACGGCGACCACGCAGATCTGCAGCCAGCGCAACCGGTCGTCCAGCACGCCCCAGAGCGTCACACCGATCAGCACCACCGCCCACGGAATCGCCGCGCTCACCGCCCACACCAGGGGCGCCTTGCTGCTCGGGCGGTAGCGCGGGTCACGCAGGGTGACAGAGCCAGTCCCACCGTCCATGGTGTCGAGCATG
>JBEVFK010000215.1:0-46594 GCA_040512325.1 Mycobacterium sp.
GGCCAGCTCGGCGCCGATCACCGTCTGCCCGCTGAGCTCGGCAAGCCCGGCGTCGTGGTAGAGCGCGTTGATGAGATGCCCGGTGAATTCCGGGGTTTCGGCCTGCTCGGCGGTTCTGGCCAACGCAGCGGGATCACCGTCGAACGCCCGCCGCAGCTTCTCGGTCAGCAGGATGCCCATCCAGACCGACACCACCGCCACGCCGGTGCCGCGGAAATCCACCGCCATGTCGGCGGCGAGTTTGTCGACACCGGCCTTCTGAGCTCCGTAGGCCGGGCCGTGCATGTAACAGACCGAGCCCGGTGAGGAGGTGAAGGCGATCAGCGCGCGGTCCCGCCCGACCAGCAGTGGGGCGGCGTGCCAGGACGCGACATAGCTGGACCGCAGACCGACATCGAGCACCTCGGCGAGCTCGATCGGCTTCTCCCAGAACGGTGCCGGGTTCGTCAGGCCGGCGTGCACCGCCGCGGCGTTGTTGACCAGCAGATCCAGGTGTCCACTCTCGTCGGCGACCCGGGCGAACAGCCGCGCCACCGAATCATCGTCGGCATGGTCCACCCGCACCGCGATGCCCTCACCGCCGGCGGCCGTGACCGCCTGCGCCGAAGCCTCGATGGTGGTGCGGCGGCCCGAGTGGGCGTCGGATCTGCCGGTGACATACACCCGCCAGCCCGCGGTTCCCAGCGCGGCGGCGATTCCGCGACCCGCTCCCCGGCTGGCTCCGGTGACCACCGCCACCGTGCGCTGCGCTGTCATCACTCAGTCCAGTATCCGCCGGGCCACGTTGGTGCTCACCAGATCGAGCAGTTCTTCACCGCGGCCGGCCAGGATGGTCCGAATCGCGTACAGCGAGAATCCCTTTGCCTGCTCGACGGTGATCGCCGGCGGAATCGACAGCTCCTGGCGGGCGGTCACCACATCCACCACCGCGGGCCCGTCGTGGGCGAACGCGTCGGCCAGCGCCGCATCGAGATCACCCGGACGCTCCACCCGGCGGCCGAACATCCCCAGCGCCCGGGCCACCGCCCCGAAATCCGGGTTCTGCAGTTCGGTGCCGAAGTTCACGATGCCGGCGGCCTTCATCTCCAGCTCGACGAAGTTCAGCGAGGAATTGTTGAACACCACCAGCTTCACCGGAAGCCGGTTCTGCACCAGGGTGATCAGCTCACCGAACAGCATGGCCAGCCCGCCGTCACCGGCGAAGGCCACCACCTGCCTGCTCCGATCCACGGTCTGCGCCCCGATCGCCAGTGGCAGCGCGCACGCCATGGTGCCGTGGTTGAACGAGCCCAGCAGGCGGCGCTGCCCGTTCATGGTCAGATAACGGGCCGCCCACACCACCGGCGAGCCGACGTCGACGGTGAACACCGCGTCTTCGGTCGCGAACTTACTTGCTTGCGCGGCAACATATTCGGGCCTGATGGGCGACTTGTCGCGGTCGTTGACGGCCAGGGAGTCCAGCGACGCCCTGGTCTTGCGATAGTGGTGCAGGCACTGCTGCAGGTGAGTGCCGTCCTGTTTGCGCCTCAGCAGCGGTTGCAGCGCGTCGAGGGTGTCGGCGACGGTGCCCACCATGGCGAGGTCGACGGGGGTACGACGACCGATATTGCGGCCACGGATATCGACCTGGAGGATGGTGGCGCCTTCGGGATAGAACTGTTGATACGGAAAGTCCGTGCCCAGCATCAGCAGGACGTCGGCCTCTTTGATGGCCTTGTAACCCGACGAGAAGCCGAGCAGCCCCGTCATCCCGACGTCGTACGGGTTGTCGTATTCGATGTACTCCTTGCCGCGCAAGGCATGCACCACGGGCGCCTGCAATGTGTCGGCGAGCCGCAGCAGCGCGGCGTGCGAGCCGGCCACCCCGGCACCGCCGAGGATGGTGATGTTGTTGGCGCCGTTGAGAATCGACGCGGCATGCGCGAGGGTGGCGTCATCGGGACGCACCACCGACTTCGTCGGCAACACCGGTGCCGCCCACCCGGACTCGCCGGCCTTGCTCAGGAACACCTCACCGGGGATCACCACCACCGCGACGCCGTTCTCTTCGACGGCGGCGCGCATCGCCATCGCCAGGATGCGCGGCAGCATCTCGGGGGTGCTGACCAGTTCGCAGTAGACACTGCACTCTTTGAACAGCTCCTGCGGATGGGTCTCCTGGAAATACTCCGAACCGATCTCGGAGCGCGGGATGTGCGCGGCGATCGCCAGTACCGGCACCCGGCTGCGCTGCGCATCGAACAATCCGTTGATCAGGTGCAGGTTCCCGGGACCGCAGCTGCCCGCGCAGACGGCGAGCTGTCCGGTCAGCGCTGCGTCCGCGGCGGCCGCGAAGGCGGCGGCCTCCTCGTGGCGGACGTGCTCCCAGGTGATGTCCCCGGCCCGCCGGATGGCGTCGGTGAAGCCGTTCAGACTGTCACCGGGCAGCCCGTACACCCGGCGTACGCCGCTGCGCTGCAACGTGGTGATGACGTGATCGGCAACGGTTGCCATCGACGCTCCTTCGGTTGTTCCCCGGCCCCCGCCGACCAGCCTAGCTACGCCCGCGCCGTCACCCCCACCAGGACGAGAGCGCCTCCAGATGCCGACGGGTGCGGTGCCGGGCGATACTGGCGTCGCCGTCGAGGATCGCGGCCACGATCCGGGCATGCGCCCGGTGCGATTCGGCGGCGTCGTCGCCGCCCGGCATCGGCGCCATGGTCGAACCCCAATGGCGCCGGAACAACTCGACCAGAATGCCCAGGAACAGGTTCAGCACCCGATTGCCCGCCAGCTGTGCCAGGTCGGTGTGGAAGAAGAACTCGGCGAGCCCCGCCGCGCGCGGGTCGCGACCGTCGCCGACGAGCTCGGCGCACTGGGCTTGCAGAAAGGCCACGACCTCGGGGCTTTCCCGACGCAGGACCACCTGGGCCACGTTGTCCAGCTCGATCGCGTCCCGCACCAGGGCAAGGTCGGCCCGCCCCGGTTTGCGGTATTCCAGGTACAGCGCCACGGTGTCGATGCTGGCCTGCGGTGCCGGCGTGGTGATCAGCAAGCCGCCGCCGGGACCGCGCCGCATCCGCGCGACGCTGTGGTAGTCGAGAATCCGAACCGCTTCGCGCAGCACGGATCTGCTGACCCCGTACCGTTCGAGCAGCTCGGTTTCGGCGCCGAAGAGCGAACCGATGCGCCATCCCTGTGCGGCGATGTCGTCATGGATTCCGGCGGCGAGCACCTCGGCCAGCTTTTCCTTGGGGGCCGGCTTTTCCTTGGGGGCCGGCTTTTCCTTGGGGGCCAGCTTTTCTCCTGGCGCATTCTCCATCAGGGTCGGCCCCGTGCGTCGACTCGGCGCGGGCCGGTGATGGCGCTGCAGCCACCGGGTGACCTGCTCGACGTGCTCCTCGGTGAGCGCCGAAGCGTGCGCCGTGTCGCCGGCGGTGACCGCCTCGACGATCGCGGCGTGATCGACCGCGAGCCGGTCCATCGCCGCGGCGACCTGGCTCTCCGGTGGTCGGGCAGCGGTGGCGAAGCGTGCTGTCAGCCGCATCAACACGTCGATGAACAGGGCCAGCACCGGGTTTCCGGTCAGCTCCCCCAGCACCACATGGAAGTCGTCGCCACCGACGGTGTTGCGGAGCAGGACGATCCCGGCCTCGTCGATCTGCCGGGCCGCGAGTTCCGCGGCCAGTGGCTCCAGCAGCACTCTGGCGGCCAGTAACTCGTCCACGGTGATGCCGAGGTATTCGAGGTAGATGATCACGGCGCGGGTGGCGGGCGCCGCGTCGGGGGCGGTGACGATGAGGCCGCCGCCCGGTCCGCGCCGCATCCGGGCCACCTGGTGGTGCTCGACGAGGCGGACCGCTTCGCGCAGCACCGAGCGACTCACGTCGTACTGCTGCTGGAGTGCCAGTTCGGAACCCAGCGATTCGCCGACGGGCCAACCCCGCCGAATGACGTCGGCTTCGATCTGCCGGGCGATGTTCGCCGCCTTGCCCGGGCGGTCCTCGTCCAGGACGGGCCGGGCCGGCCGGCCTATCAAGGCCGGCTTACTTGATGAGCGGATCGCGGGGCATCCCGAGGATCCGCTCGGCGATCTGGTTACGGGACACTTCCGAGGTGCCACCGGCGATCGCCATCCCGCGGGCACCCATGGTCATCAGATTCACCAGGGCCGCCGGTCCGTCCATCAGCGCCACGTCGGGACCCAGGAGCGCCGCCGAGATCGCGGCGTGTTCGCCCATGTGCTCGGCGAGTTTGAGCTTGGTGATGTTGCCCTCCGGGCCCGGGCCCGCACCCTCGATGCTGCGCACCGCACGCCGCAGATTCAGCAGGCGCATGGCATGGTCGTTGGTGAGGTAATTGCCGACGCGGATCTTGGCGTCCGCCAACCGGTCTCCATGCTCCTGCGCCAGCGGGACCAACGCCGCCGCCGCGATCTCGCTGACTCCGGACCCACCGCCGATGCTGACCCGCTCATTGCCCAGCGTCGCCCGTGCCACGGTCCAGCCGGTGTTCGGTTCACCCACCACATCCTCGTCGGGAATGAACACGTCGTCGAAGAACACCTCGTTGAATTCCGAACCGCCGGTGATCATCCGCAGGGGCCGCACCTCGACGCCGGGCGCCTTCATGTCGATGATCACCGTGGTGATACCCGCGTGCTTGGGGACGTCGAAATCGGTGCGGACGGTGGCCAATCCACGTGCACAGTAATGCGCACCGCTGGTCCAGACCTTCTGCCCGCTGATCTTCCAGCCGCCGTCGACGCGAGTGGCACGGGTCTTCACCGCCGCGGCGTCCGAGCCGGCGTCCGGCTCCGAGAACAGCTGGCACCAGATCTCTTCTTTGCGCAGCGCCTTCTCGACGAATCGTTCGATCTGCCAAGGGGTTCCGTGCTGCACCAGGGTGAGGATCACCCATCCGGTGATCCCGTAGTCAGGCCGCTTGATCCCGGCGGCGGAGAACTCTTCCTCGATCACCAACTGCGCAACGGCATCGGCGCCCAGGCCCCACGGCTTCGGCCAGTGCGGCATCACGTAACCGGTCGCGATCAACCTGTCCAGACGCGCCTGCCCCTCGAGGGCGGCGAGCTCGGTGGCGTCCACCCGGATCTCGGCCCGCAGCTGCTCGGCCTCGTCGGGCAGGTCCAGGCTGTTGGCGCGCGTGACACCGGCCCCGGTCAGGGCGAACACGTCCGCGGCGGGCCCGTCGCCGCCGAGCACCGCACGCAGCGTGTGGGCGCGCCGCAGATGCAGGTGGGCGTCGTGCTCCCAGGTGAAGCCGATACCGCCGTGGACCTGGATGTTGAGTTCGGCGTTGCGGACATAGGCGGGGAATGCCTGGGCGGCCGCCGCGGCGGCGATCAGCCGGAAGGCCTGCTCATCCTCGGAGTGCGCGCGGGCTGCGTCCCAGACCAGGGCAACCGCCGACTCGGAGGCGACGATCATGTTGGCGCAATGATGCTTGATGGCCTGGAAGGTGGCGATGGTGCGGCCGAACTGCTGCCGGACCTTGGCGTACTCGACGGCCGACTCGACACAATCGGACGCTCCGCCCACGGCCTCGGCGGCGAACAGCGTCCGGGCGCGGGCCACCAACGCGGCGCGCGCACCCGGCAGGATGTCCTCCTCGGACACCGCGACGTTCTCGAGTACCACCCGGCCCGAGCGCCGGGTGAGGTCGAGATTGGCCGGCACCTCCACCGAAACACCCTCGCGGGCCCGGTCGAGCACCACCACGTCGTCGCCGGCGACCAACACCAGCACGTCGGCCAGGCCGGCACCGAGCACCAGCCCCGCCGACCCGCCGGCCGTCCCGCCGTCGACCACGATCTCGCCACCGAGGCCAATCCCTGCGGTGACCGTGCCGTCGATCAGCCCCGGCAGTAACCGCTGCTTCTGCACCGCCGTGCCCGCGTGCTCGATGAGCGACGACGCCACCACGGTCGGTACGAACGGCCCTGGTGCCACGGCCCGCCCGAGTTCCTCGATGACGACCACCAGCTCGGGCAGCCCGTATCCGGAGCCGCCGTGTTCCTCGCCGACGTGCAACCCCAACCAGCCGAGCTGGGCGAGGTCGCCCCAGAACAGTGGCCGGGGCTCGTCGGCAGCATCGAGCAGCTCACGAGCGGCCGCCCGCACCTTCTGGGCGGTCAGGAACCCGCGGGCAACATCAGCGAGCTCGCGGTGGTCATCGGTCAGCGCAATAGCCATGGAAAAGAGTGTACTGAATTACTTCGGGGCGAAACGCTGCCCCGCATCCAATCGCAGGCACTGGCCGTTGAGCATCGGGTTCTCGACGATCGCGGTCACCAACTTGCCGTACTCCTCGGGGCGGCCCAGCCGCTTCGGGAACGCGGCGTCCTTGGTCAGCGCGGTGGCGAACTCATCAGGGATGCCCTTGGTGAGACCGGTGGCGAACAGGCTGGGAGCGATCGCCAGGACGCGCACTCCGATCGACCCGAGATCACGCGCCATCGTCAGGCACATTCCGGCGATGCCCGCCTTGGCGGCGGTGTAGGCCACCTGGCCGATCTGACCCTCGAAGGCCGCGATGGAGGCGGTGTTGATGATGACGCCGCGCTCGTCGTCTTCGGGCTCGTTCTTGGCCATGTGCTCCGCGGAGAGCCTGCTGATGTTGAAGGTGGCAATGAGATTGAGGTCGATGGTCTTACGGAACGAGTCCAGACTGTGCACACCGGACTTGCCGAACGTCCGCTCACCGATACCGCCGCCGGCGGTCGTGACGATCACATGCAGTCCGCCCAGCCCCTCGACCGCGCTGGCCAGCGCCTGCTCGGTGCCCTCGAAGTCGGTGACGTCGACGGGATAGAACTCACCGCCGAGAGCGCTTGCCACGTCTTTGCCGTCGGATCCCTCGCGGTCCAGGATCGCTACGCCGGCGCCCTTGGCCGCCAGCAGTTCTGCCGATGCCCGCCCCATACCGGACGCGCCCCCGACGACGATCGCCTTCTTGCCGTTGATTTCCATTCCGAGCCTTCCTGCCTGATTTGAGTTACAAAGTTAGCCGGTCGTGTCACGCCACGGAAGGTCACCCCCTTGGTTCGTCCGTGCGCGATCGCGCCGAATTGAGTATCAGGTTCTCGGATCGGGTGCGCGTGTCACCGTTTCTTCACACGCTGTCGGCGCCTCGCCGCCGACAGCACGGGTAGCTTGGCGTCATGGCTGCTCCCGCGCCCGGCTCGCGGATGACAGCCGGTATCGCAGCCGCCGCCGTGGTGCTCGGAGTCACCCAGCTGGCGGCGATCCCCTTCGGTTCCTCCGCCGACGCCCGCGTGGCGGTCGGGTCCACCGTCATCGACTTCACTCCCGGGCCGGTCAAGGAATGGGCGATCCAGGCCTTCGGCACCGCCGACAAACTGTTCCTCTCGGCGGCGGTGCTCGCGGTGATCGCGGTGCTCGCCGCGGTTGCGGGAGTGGCCGAATCCCCCCGCCGGCCGATCGGCAGCGTCGCGTTCGCGTTGGCCGGTATCGCCGGTTGTGCCGCCGTGTTGTCCCGCGCGGACGCCGGACTACTGACCATTCTCCCGACGGTGGTCGGCACGGTCTGCGGCATCGCGGCCTTGCGGGTGCTGACCTCCGGCCGGATCCGCGACGGCGAGCGCAGGCCGGGCGACGCAACGACGGCCGACCCCGGTCGCCGGCTGTCGCTGCTGACCATTGGCGTCCTCGGCGCGGGTGTGCTGTCCGGCGTCGTGGGCACCATCCTCACCCGGCGGGTGCATTCGGTCTCCGAGGATCGCGCCACCTTCGCCGTCCCGAAGCCGAAGGTGGCCGCTCCCCCGGTGCCGCCCCAGGTGCAGCCGGCCGGCGTCGAACTGCCCAGTTTCATCACCGACAACGACGTCTTCTACCGCATCGACACCGCGCTCAACGTGCCCCAGCTGGCCAGGGAGGACTGGAAGCTGCGGATTCACGGCATGGTGGACACCGAGGTGACCTACACCTTCGACGACCTCCAGCAGTTCGAGCTGGTCGAAAAGGTGGTGACGCTGGCGTGTGTCTCCAATCCCGTTGGTGGTGAGTTGATCTCGAATGCCATCTGGACCGGCTACCGGGTACGCGACTTGCTGGCGGCCGCAGGTGTACGCAGCGAGTCGGACATGGTGCTGTCGACGTCCTCGGACGGGTTCACCGCAGGCACCCCCGTCGAAGCCCTGACCGACGAGCGCGACGCTCTCCTGGCGATCACGATGAACGGCGAACCGCTGCCTGCCCAGCACGGTTACCCGGCCCGGCTGGTGGTGCCCGGGCTCTACGGCTATGTCTCGGCCACCAAGTGGGTGGTGGATCTCGAGCTCACCCGGTTCGACCAGGCCGAGGCCTACTGGACCAAGCTGGGCTGGGGGGCGAAAGGGCCCATCAAAACCGAATCGCGCATCGACGTCCCCCGCAGCGGCCAGGAGGTGCCGCCGGGCGCCGTCACCTTCGGCGGGGTGGCCTGGGCACAGAACCGCGGCGTGCGCGCGGTGGAGGTGCGCATCGACGGCGCGGGCGGCCAGGGCATCTGGCAGCCGGCCCAGCTGGGCGCCAGCTATTCCAACGAAACCTGGCGACTGTGGAGTTTCCCCTGGCAGGCTACCGCCGAGGGGCTGTACACGATCACGGTGCGCGCCACCGACAACACCGGTGAGGTGCAGACCGCCGAGCAGGCCGGGGTGCTGCCCGACGGCGCCACGGGCTGGCACGAGGTCGATTTCTCGGTGCGCTAATTCGGTTGCGGGGGTCACTACCGTCGAGACCATGACCGATTTGTCCCCGGCCACTGCCTGGCGCACCCGGCTGCGCGCTGAGCTGGTCGCGGCCCGGCGGGCGCGTCACAGCGTTCGGATCGCCGCGCTGCGCGGTGCGCTGGCCGCCATCGCCTCCGAGGCCGAGCGCCGGGAGCTCAGCGACGACCAGATCCACGAGCTGGTCGAGGCGGAGATCACCGAACGGTTGGACGCTGCCGATACCGTCCGCACCCACGGTCAGCACATGCGGGCCGAAGCCCTGCGCGCCGAAGCCGAGGTGCTCAGCGACCTGCTGTGGTGCGCCTGAGTTGTCGCAGGCTCGTGCCACCCTGGAGGTGTGCTGCTCCTCGATGTCGCCACCGCCTCCGCCGATGTGGGCGCCTCGTCGTCACGACTGGCCAAAGTCGCCCGCATCGCCGGCCTGCTGAGACAGTCCGACCGCAGCGGGCATCAGGTCGCCGTCGTCGTCGCCTGGTTGTCCGGCGAACTGCCGCAACGTCAGATCGGGGTCGGTTGGGCGGCCCTGCGCTCGCTGCCCGCCCCGGCGGCCCAGGCGACACTGACCGTGGACGCCGTCGATGCCCGGTTCACCGAGATCGGCGCGGCGGCGGGCAAGGGCTCCCAAGCCCGGCGGGCCGGCCTGCTCGCCGAGCTGTTCGGTGCGGCCACCGACGTCGAACAGACCTTCCTGCGCCGGCTGCTCGGCGGCGAGCTGCGCCAAGGCGCACTGGCCGGGGTGATGGCCGACGCGGTCGCCAAGGCAACCGATCTGCCGGCCGCCCAGGTGCGGCGGGCCGCCATGCTCGGTGGCGATCTCCCCGCGGTGGCCGCTGCGGCGCTCACCGGCGACAGCGCCGCCCTGGCCGAATTCACCCTCCACGTGGGGCGACCCGTCGGGCCGATGCTGGCCCAGACCGCCACCGGGGTCACAGAGGCGCTCGACAAGCTGGGCGGCACAGCCATTTTCGAAGCAAAGCTCGACGGCGCACGGGTCCAGATCCACCGCCTCGGCGACCAGGTGACGGTCTACACCCGCAGCCTCGATGACGTCACCGCCCGGTTGCCCGAAGTGGTCGCGGCCACTCTGGCGTTGCCGGTGACCTCGCTGATCGCCGACGGCGAGGCCATCGCCTTGCGGCCGGACGGGCGGCCGCACCGATTTCAGGTCACCGCATCCCGATTCGGCCGCACGGCGCGCGTCGATCAACCCTTGTCGGTCTTCTATTTCGATCTGCTGCACCTCGACGGCACCGACCTGCTCGACGCACCGGCCGCCGAGCGGGCCGCCGCCCTGGCCGGCGTCGTTCCCGCGCAGTTCCGGGTGGACAGCATCACCACTGCCGATGCCGGAGCAGCGCAACAGTTCCTGGACGCCACCCTGGCTGCCGGGCACGAAGGTGTGATGGCGAAGTCGCCCACCGCACCCTACGAGGCGGGCCGCCGTGGGGCGGGCTGGCTGAAGGTCAAGCCCGTGCACACCCTGGATCTCGTCGTGCTGGCCGTCGAGTGGGGCTCCGGACGGCGCACCGGGAAGCTCAGCAACATCCACCTCGGCGCCAAAGACGTTGCCGGCGATGGCTTCGTCATGTTGGGCAAGACCTTCAAAGGCATGACCGACGCCATGCTGGACTGGCAGACCGCCCGCTTCCTCGAACTGGCCGACGGCCCCACGAATGGTTACGTCGTGCCGGTACGGCCGGAACAGGTGGTCGAGATCGCCATCGATGGGGTGCAGGGCTCCACCCGCTATCCCGGTGGTGTCGCACTGCGTTTCGCCCGCGTCGTGCGTTACCGCGACGACAAGTCCGCAGCGGAAGCCGACACCATCAACACGGTGCGCGCGCTGTACGCCCGCGGCGACTAAGACTGCGTCTCAAGTCTTCCGATCGCACCAATCCGCACTGCGTCAGTGGAAGGCTCGTGGTCATGGCTGCACCTTCTGGCGCATCGTCGCGCCGCACGGTAACCATCGACGAAGAGCACGACGGCGACATCACCTATCTGCGCACCGATCCGGATCTCCCCCCGGTCGCGATCATCGACCGCTCACCGATCACCGGCCGACACCGCGCCGTGTTTGCCGTGATCGCGGTGGTGGGCGCGGTCGCCTGGGCGGTCATCGCGTTCTTCCGCGGTGAGACCGTCAACGCGGTCTGGTTCGTCATCGCCGCGATCTGTACCTACGTCATCGGCTTCCGGTTCTACGCCCGGCTGATCGAGATGAAGATCGTGCAGCCGCGCGACGAGCAGGCCACTCCGGCAGAGGTATTCGAAAACGGCACCGACTACCTGCCGACCGATCGACGGGTGCTGTTCGGCCATCACTTCGCTGCGATCGCCGGGGCGGGCCCGCTGGTGGGACCGGTGCTGGCCATGCAGATGGGCTATCTGCCGGGCACCATCTGGATCATCGTCGGCGCCGTCGTCGCGGGCTGCGTCCAGGACTACCTGGTGCTGGCGATCTCGACGCGCCGCAGAGGCCGTTCGCTGGGTCAGATGGCCAAGGACGAACTCGGCGTCATCGGCGGCGCCGCGGCCATCATCGGCGTGCTGATCATCATGGTGATCCTGCTGGCGGTGCTGGCTCTCGTCGTCGTCAATGCGCTCGCCGAGAGCCCGTGGGGCGTGTTCTCGATCGCCATGACGATCCCGATCGCCGTCTTCATGGGCCTGTACCTGAGGTTCCTGCGGCCCGGCCGGGTCTCCGAGGTATCCCTGATCGGTGTGGTGCTGCTGCTGCTGGCCGTGGCCTCCGGCGGTTGGGTGGCCGAAACCCAATGGGGTACAGACTGGTTCACGCTCTCCAAGGTCACCCTGTCGTGGTGCATCATCATCTACGGCCTGTCCGCCTCCGTGCTCCCGGTGTGGCTGCTGCTGGCGCCGCGCGATTACCTGTCGACCTTCATGAAGGTCGGGACGATCGCCCTGCTCGCGATCGGCATCCTGATCGCCCAGCCGGTGATGCAGGCGCCCGCGGTGTCGTCGTTCGCCGCCAGCGGCACCGGACCGGTGTTCGCCGGCTCGCTGTTCCCGTTCCTGTTCATCACCATCGCCTGCGGCGCGCTGTCGGGCTTCCATTCGCTGATCTCCTCCGGCACCACCCCGAAGCTGCTGGAGAAGGAAAGCCAGATGCGGCTGATCGGCTACGGCGGCATGCTCACCGAATCGTTCGTGGCGATCATGGCGCTCATCACCGCGGCGATCCTGAATCAACACCTGTACTTCGTGATGAACTCCCCGGCCGCGTCCACCGGCACGGACGCCCAGTCGGCAGCAGATTTCGTCAACGGTCTCGGACTGTCGGGCGCTCCGATCACCGGCGGCGAGATCGAGGCTGCCGCCCAAGGCGTCGGGGAGAAGTCGATCGTGTCGAAGACCGGCGGTGCACCCACCCTGGCGTTCGGCATGTCCGAAGTGCTGCACCAGGTGTTCGGCGGTGAAGCACTCAAGGCGTTCTGGTATCACTTCGCGATCATGTTCGAGGCGCTGTTCATCCTCACGACGGTCGACGCGGGCACCCGGGTGGCGCGCTTCATGCTGTCCGACGCGCTGGGCAACCTCGGCGGGCCACTGAAGAAGCTGCAGAACCCGAGTTGGCGGCTCGGCGCGTGGATCTGCAGCATCGTCGTGGTGGCTGCGTGGGGCTACTTCCTGCTCATCGGCGTGACGGCACCGCAGGGCGGCATCAACACGCTCTTCCCGCTGTTCGGCATCGCCAACCAGCTGCTGGCGGCCATCGCGCTGACCGTCGTCACCGTTGTCGTGATCAAACGCGGACTGCTCAAATGGGCCTGGATTCCGGGCATTCCGCTGCTCTGGGACCTGATCGTCACGATGACGGCATCGTGGCAGAAGATCTTCTCGGCCGACCCCAAGGTCGGTTACTGGGCACAGCGCGCCCAATACATCGACGCCAAGGAGGCCGGTAAGACGGCGTTCGGCGCCGCCAAGGACGCCGGGCAGATCGACAACGTCATCTACAACACCTTCATCCAGGGCACCCTGTCGATCATCTTCGCGGTGCTGGTGGTCATCGTGTTCGTCTCCGGGGTCGTCGCTGCGCTGCAGGCGATCCGCGGCGACGGCCGACCCCTCAGCGAGGACGATCCGGTGCCGTCGCGACTGTTCGCGCCGTCGGGCATGATTCCGACCGCCGCCGAGAAGGAGGTGCAGAAACAATGGGACGCATTGGCCGGATCGCACACCAAATCGGTTGGTACTCGGCCTCATTGATGGGCGACAACCACTATCGGCGCTACGTCGACTACCGCCACCGCGCCCACCCCGGCGAACCGGTGATCAGTGAGCGGGAGTACTGGCGGTTGCGCCACGCCGCCACGGAGGCCAATCCGAACTCGCGCTGCTGCTGACACCGCGCCAGTGCCGGTGATCACACTTTGCCGCGCAACTGGGGGTCCACGGCGGGGGTGGGGTAGTCTGAGTTCAACGCTGGCTGCTGTTTCGGCCAGTACGTCGTGGAACGCTTGTCATCCACTCGGTGATCTGTGCCTAGCGCACCAGCACTTCTCGCGGCGATCGATTTTGCCCACCGGCAATCTCGCCACTTTGTCTGCTGTGCTGAAAGCCGCTCTGGCCTCGTGCGCCGCAGACATCTGATGCCTGAAAGGCACCAAACCACGTGAGCTCTACTGAAGTTACTGCTACTCCTGCGGCCGAACCCACTCCCGTCACCTTCGAGTCCCTCGGTGTGGGCGCGTCGCTGGTCCGGGTGCTGGCCGATCGCGGCATCAACAGCGCCTTCCCCATCCAGATCGAAACCCTGCCGGACACCCTGGCCGGCCGCGATGTGCTCGGTCGCGGCAAGACCGGCAGCGGCAAGACCCTCGCCTTCGTCATCCCGCTGGCCAGCCGTCTCGTCGGCGGCCGTCGGCGCTCAGCCCGGCCGTCCGGCCTGGTGCTGGCCCCCACTCGCGAACTCGCCACGCAGATCACGGCGTCCCTCGAGCCGCTGGCCAAGGCGAACGGTCTCACCGTCACCACCATCTTCGGTGGTGTGTCCCAGTCTCGCCAGGTCAGCGCGCTGCGCTCCGGCGTCGACATCGTGGTGGCCTGCCCGGGCCGCCTCGAAGACCTGATGCGTCAACGCGAGATCAGCCTCGACGCGGTCGAGATCACCGTGATCGACGAAGCCGACCACATGGCCGACCTGGGCTTCCTGCCCGGAGTCACCCGCATCCTGGCTGCCACCCCCGGTGGCGGACAACGGATGTTGTTCTCGGCCACCCTGGACAACGGGGTCGACAAGCTGGTCAACCGTTTCCTCAAGAACCCGGTGCTGCACTCGGTCGACGAAGCCAACACCCCCGTCGCCGCGATGACCCACCACGTCTTCCACGTCTCCGGAGTCGAGGCCAAGCGCAAGATGGTCCAGCAGCTCGCGTCGGGTACCGGACGTCGAATCCTGTTCATGCGCACCAAGCATCAGGCGCGCAAGCTCGCCAAGCAGCTCACCGACGCCGGTGTGCCGTCGGTCGACCTGCACGGCAACCTCTCGCAGCCGGCACGCGACCGCAACCTCGCGGCGTTCACCTCCGGTGAGGCGCGGGTGCTGGTCGCCACCGACATCGCGGCTCGCGGTGTGCACGTCGATGACGTCCAACTGGTGGTCCACGTGGATCCGCCGATGGAGCACAAGGCCTACCTGCATCGCTCCGGTCGGACGGCACGCGCCGGCAGTGCCGGTGACGTCGTGACCTTGGTACTGCCCGAGCAGCGCAGGGACACCCAAGCCCTGCTGCGAAAGGCCGGCATCAATGTCAAACCCCAAGACGTAGCGGCGGATTCGGCCCCAGTGGCTGCGTTGGTCGGCGAGGTCGCCGAGTACCAGGCACCGTCGGCCCGGCCTGCGCCGGTGTCACAGCCGCAGAACCGCCGCCCCACCAACGGTGCCCGTCGCGGCGGACAGGGACAGGGTGGCGGCCAGGGTGCCGGCCGTCCCACCGGTGCCGGCCGGGGTCGCCGCACCAGCGGAGGCACCGGTGGGCAGGGTGCCCAGCACGGTGGCCGTCCGGCCAGGGCCCGCTAGAGCTGAACTAAGACGCTTGCGCCAGCGCGTACGGTCCCACCCGGACCGCGCGCTGGCGATGCGTTGCAAGGCAGGTCTGCGCGAACGCTTCGATCGGCACGTCCCTGAGGCCGGAATCGAATTGGGCCACCGGTAACTCGTCGAAGCCCGCTGCCTGCGGACCGTGAATCGCCGCCCACCCCAGACCCTCGTGCGCGTCGGGGTAGGTGGCGACCACCGCGTCGCCCGGCGTCATCTGGTCCAGGACCGATGCCACCGGATCCTCGGGCTCGGTGAGTACCACCACAGGTTCCACACCACGTCCGGCAGCGTCACCCAGGTAGGCCCGCAGCTCGTCCTGCAGGGAGCCTGACTCCAGCAGTCGCTGCAGGAACATCCGGTCACTGAGCCGATCCCGGTGCACGGCACCGACTTTGCTGCGAACCCAGATGCCGGCGACCCGCGCCTCGACGTGCTCGACAACCGGCGGCAACGCGTACCGCTCGACATCGAGCAGGCCGGTCAGCTCGGTCCGGTAGGACACCCGCGCCTCGGCGAGCGTCTCCGCGGCGCCCGTGCACCGACTGGGCAACGAGCGATACCTGATCGCGGGATGTTCGTCGGTGTAGGTGCGATATACAACATTTTCAGTGGTAGTCATGACGAGTGGGCTCCTTTCGTCCTACCGATTCGCGCTCGAATCGTTGAGCGCGCGGTCATCTCGTGGGCTAGGCCGGTCCCGAGGTTGTCCTCAGGGATTCGTATCCCCGGCCCCGCAGTGTGAGGGTGAGCCTGCGGCCACCGGGCAGAAACAGCTCCACCCGGGTCCGGGCACATGTCCGTGAGCGGTCGGCAGCGTCGATCATGCCTGCACCTCTTTTCCTTTTTGTTGCAGCAGCACCGCGATGGTGAGAACCACCAGGCCGCAGAGTGCGAGCAGCGCGCCGGCCGCGGCCGGGGCCGTATAGCCGAGTCCCGCCGCGATCACCACGCCACCGATCCAGGCACCGGCCGCGTTGGCGATGTTGAGCGCCGAATGGTTCAGGGCCGCAGCCAGAGTCTGGGCATCCGCGGCCACGTCCATCAGACGGGTCTGCAGGGCGGGGGAAATGGCTGATCCACTCGCGGCGATCCCGAACAACAGCAGCAGCGCGGTCCACGGATTGTGGGCGGCCAGCACGAACAGGGCCAGCATCACACCGAGCGAGGTGATCGTGATGTACAGACTGCGGATCACCGATTTATCGGCCATCCGCCCGCCGACGATATTGCCGACCACCATGCCGGCACCGAAGACCATCAACGCCACGGGCACCAGACCCCGGGACAGACCGGCGACATCGGTCATGGTGGTCGCGATGTAGGTGTACACGGCGAACATGCCGCCGAAGCCGACCATGCCGATGGCCAGGGCCAACCAGACCTGCGGACGCTTGAGGGCACCGAGTTCGGTCAGCGGACTGCTGGTGTGGCTGGTGCCGATCTCGGGCAACCACACCCAGAGCGCGGCCAGGGTCGCGACGCCGATGAGGACCACCAGCGCGAAGGCGCTTCGCCAGCCCAGCGCCTGGCCCAGCCACGACGCGATCGGCACGCCGATCACCGTCGCCAGCGTGAGGCCCGTCATGACCTGTGCGACCGCCTTGGCGCGGTGGCTCGGCCCGAGCATCCGGGCGGCGTACAACGCGGCGATACCGAAGTAGGCGCCGTGCGGCACACCCGCGACGAAGCGGGCCACGACCAGCGACTCGTAGGTCGGTGCCACGACGGAGGCCAGGTTGCCCAGGGTGAAGACCGCCATCAGGCTCACCAGGAGAACGCGACGGGACAACCGCCCGCTCAGCGAGGCGATCACGGGCGCACCGATCACCACACCGAGCGCGTAGGCGGAGATGATGTGGCCTGCGGTGGGCTCGGTGATGTTCATCCCGGCCGCGATGTCCGGCAGCAGACCCATGGCGACGAACTCGGTGGTACCGATCCCGAAGCCACCGAGTGCCAGTGCGAACACCGCGAGCCGCAGCACCGCCGGGGGCGGCGCGACGACGGCAGGTGACACCGAGGGGCGGGGGGAAGTGAGGGTCAACGAAATCAGCTTTCTCAGGGGCGGACGCGGGGTAACCGCGTCATCCGGGTCGGCACTCGCCGCACTGCAGAGCGCCCCGATGTCTCCGAGAGTAACGGGACTTTAGGTTCGCAACCAACCGACTTTGGTCCTTTTGCGGACAAAGTGATGATCATTACAACTCTTGCTGATCAATTGCTCAGCTTGTTTAGATGGGTTCTCGAGTACTTGAATCGTCATCAACAGCGTCGAGAAGGGAACAGGCATCCGCAGATCAGGAGGGTCACCGGCCACCACCGGGGAGATCTTTGCGTTGATCCGCGACGCGGTGGCCACCACCCGCACCGACATCCGCCGCATCACCGGGCTGTCCCGCACCGCCGTCGCCGCCCGGGTCGCCGAGCTGACCGCACGCGGACTGGTGGTCGAACGCCCCCATGGGCCCTCCACCGGTGGACGACCGCCCACGCTGCTGGCTTTCAACGGCGACGCCGGCATCGTGCTGGCCGCGGCGATCGGACGCAGCCGCACCCACCTGGCGGTCTGCACGCTGGACGGGCGGGTGCTCGCGGTCACCGACATCGACGAGCATGTCGGAGCGGGACCCGACGAGCTGATGCCCGATCTGGTCAAACGTCTCGAAGCGCTGGTGACCGAGGCCGGGCTCACCCCCGCCGCGATCCTCGGCGTCGGGGTGAGCCTGCCGGGGACCGTCGACCAGCAGCGCGGGTGCAGCCTGGATTCGCCGGTGATGAGCGGCTGGGACGGTGTGCCCCTGGCGCCGTACTTCCGGGATCTCACGGCGGCGCCGGTGCTGGTGGACAACGACGCGAATGTCATGGCGCTGGCCGAACGGCACGGCGAGTACCGCGGCAGCGACGACCTGATCCTGCTGAAGATCTCGGCCGGACTCGGTGCGGGAATCATCTGCGGCGGCGCGTTGCAGCGCGGTGCCGTGGGCGCGGCAGGCGAATTCGGCCACAACAAGACGGCCGCCGCTCAGGGCATCACCTGCCGATGCGGTGACAGCGGGTGCCTCGAGACGATCGCCGCCGGGTGGGCGCTGGTGCGGACGTTACGTGAGCACGGGCGCGAGATCGGGCATGTGCGCGATCTGGTGGATCTCGCCAATCGCGGTGACGCCGAGGCGCGCCGTCTCATCCGGGAAAGCGGCAGGCACGTCGGTGAGGCCGTCGCACCGGTGGTGAACCTGCTCAACCCGGGGGTGCTGGTGATCGGCGGCGACCTGATGGGCGCCTATGACCTGCTGGTGGCGGGGTTGCGAGAAGCGCTGTACGGCAACGCCACCGCCCTGGCGACGCGCACCCTGCGAGTGGTTCCCGCGACGCACGGCGAGCGGTCGTCGGTCATCGGCAGCGCCACGCTGATCCTGGACATGATCCTCGACGCCGATGCCATCGACGCCTCGCTGCAGACCCGCTGAGCTGAGTCACTGACCTCGCGAGGTCAGTTGGTGCTGGGTGGTGGTGGCTGGAAGGGTTCGTACCACCACCAATGGGCGCGTTCTCCGGTGGGTCCGGGGCACGGCGGGACATCGGGTGGGGGTGTGGTCGGCGGGCGGGCCAGCGTTCCGGCCATCAGGTGGCGTCCGTCGGCGTCGGTGACGGTGAGACGCGAAGCGGGTCCGGTGATCGTGATGCCACCCCGATGATGCAACCGGTGGTGGTACGGGCACAGCAGCACCAGGTTGTCGACGTCGGTGGGGCCACCGTCTTCCCAGTGCTGCAGGTGATGGGCGTGCAGGCCGCGGGTGGCGCCGCACCCGGGTACTGCGCAGGTGCCGTGGTCGCGGTGCTCGAGGGCCCGACGGAGCCGGCGGTTGATGGCGCGGGTCTGCCGTCCCGACCCGAGGGGCTGGCCGTTGCGGTGGAACCACACTTCGCAGGTGGCATCGCAGGTCAAATACTTGCGGTCATCGTCGGTGAGCAGCGGCCCCAGATGCAGCGCAGCGACCCGCGCCTCGAGGTCGAGGTGAATCACGACGGTGGTGCGATGTCCGTGCGGGCGGGCCGCGACCTCACTGTCCCAGCCGGCCTCGATCAGGTGTATGAAGCCGTCGACGGCGTTCGGCAATGCCGGGGTGGTCACCGACCCGCCCTCGGCGTGGTCGCGCAGCCATTCCGCGATCAATCCGTCGTGATGGGACTCCAAGGCGGCCTCGAAGGTGGCGGCCTCGAAGGTGGCGGCCTCGAAGGTGGCGGCTTCGAAGGTGGCGGCTTCGTCGTGAGGCAGGGTGATCTTCCAGGTGGTGGACTGGCCGCCGGAGGTCTTGGTGATCGACCGCGGAGGTTCAGGTCGAGGCCCGGGTTCGGGTTCGGGTTTGGGGGCCAGCTTTACCGCGGTGCGCAGCTGGGCGACGGTGGCGGCCTCGATGAGCTGGGCGTAATGGTCATCGGAACCCTCGGCGGCCCGCTCGGCGATCACCCCGATGCCGTCGAGTGACACCCGGCCTTGCCGCAGTGCGTCGGCGCAGCGGGGGAACTCCTCGAGTCGCCGCGCTATCTGGGTGAGGGTCTTCGCGTTGGCCGGTGACACCCCGGTCTTCCACGCCACCAACGCCGTCATCGACCGGCACCCGGTGTTGCCTGCGAGTCCGTCGCGGTCGATCTCGGCGACGATCTCCACGATCTCGCCGTCGATGGCATTGCGCTGACCGGTCAGCTCGGCGAGCCTGTCGAACAACACCTCGAGCCGCTGCGCCGGGGAAACCCCAGCAGCATCAGCCAAAGATGTTGCGGTCGTGGACATACCACCACTATCACAGAGGGGTATGACAGAAATCGGACCCCGAAAGCAGAGGGGTGAGAACCCGTTAGCGCGACACCACGTTCACCAGGGCTTCGCCGCGGCTGAGTCTGCCGATGTTGGCGGCGATGTCGTCCACGCGACCCAGGAAGGTGTCCCGGGTGACGCCGGAGGAGTGCGGAGTCATCAACACCTGCGGCAACTCGCCGAACGGCAGCGCACTCGGTGCGCCGTTGCCGTCGGGTCCCGGGTAGTTGTACCAGACATCGATTGCCGCGCCTGCGATCTCGCGGCCGGCCAAGGCATCGTAGAGATCACGCTCGACCACCAGCGCTCCGCGCCCCACGTTGATGAGCACACCGTCGGGCCCGAGCGCCTGCAGCTGGGCTGCGCCGATCATGCCCGTGGTGGCGGCCGTCAACGGGGCCGACACCACCACGATGTCGGATTCGCGCAGCAACTGGTCCAACTGCGTGGTGTCTCCCGCCCACTGCAGACCATGTGCGGCCGCGTCCACAGATCCGGAACCCGTCACCGCGCAACCTTCTGCACCGAACGCCTGGAACAACGTCCACGCACACTGCCCGATGTGGCCGAACCCGACGAAACCGACCTTGGCGCCCTGCAGTGTCCGCGACTGTGAAATGCCTGCGTCGTAGACCGAGCTGGCCCACCGCCCGTCGCGCAGCGCCCGATCCTGAGCCAGAAAGCCCCGCCGCAGCATCACCGCGGCGGAGACGATGAACTCGGCGATCGACTTCTCGTGGTGAAAGGTGTTGGCCACCAACACCTCGGGACCCAACGCATCGAAGGCGACATTGTCGGTGCCCGCTCCGGCAGCATGGACGAGTCTGAGTTTCTCGGCGGTGCGGGCCAGCTCAGCACTGAAGCGACCGCCGACATAGACATCCGCGTCGCGCACGTCGTCCAGCAGTTCCCGCGCACTGCACCTGGCGCGCCAGCAGACCTCGACCTCGGGCGGCAGCGCCGCTTCGAACCGTTCTCGATGCGGTAGCAGATTGGCGTCGGCGACTACCACTTTCATCGGTCCAGCGCCGGCCGCTTGCTGTCGAACGTCCACCCGGGCACCAGGTACTGCATGGCCAGGGCGTCATCGCGGGAGCCAAGGCCTTCCTTCTGGTACAGCTCGTGGGCCGCCGCCACCGCGTCGTCGTCGAGTTCCACCCCGAGCCCGGGCTTTTCGGGCACCGTCAGGTAGCCCTCGGCGATCTCGAAGGGCGCCTTGGTGATTCGCTGGCCGTCCTGCCAGATCCAGTGGGTGTCGATCGCGGTGATCTCCCCGGGCGCGGCCGCGGCGACGTGGGTGAACATCGCCAGGGACACGTCGAAGTGGTTGTTGGAGTGCGATCCCCAGGTCAGCCCCCAGGCATCACAGAGCTGGGCCACCCGCACCGAACCGTTCATCGTCCAGAAGTGCGGATCGGCCAGGGGGATGTCGACAGCGCCGGAGCGGATGGCGTGGCCCATCTCGCGCCAGTCGGTGGCGATCATGTTGGTCGCGGTCGGCAGGCCGGTGGCCCGTTTGAACTCGGCCATCACCTCGCGTCCGGAGAACCCGCCCTCGGGGCCCACCGGATCCTCGGCGTAAGCCAGCACGTCACGCAGACCGCGACAGGTCCGGATGGCGTCGTCGAGCAACCATCCGCCGTTCGGGTCCAAGGTGATTCGCGCGTCGGGGAACCGCTGCGCCAGGGCCGTGACGGCCGCGGCCTCTTCTTCGGCGGGCAGCACCCCACCCTTGAGCTTGAAATCGGCGAAACCGTAGCGCTCTCGCGCGGCCTCGGCCAGGCGTACCACTGCCTCGGGTGTGAGGGCTTCTTCGTGCCGGACCCGCAGCCACGGGTCGGAAGACGTTTCGTCGCTGGGCAGTTGGTAGGCCAGGTCGGTCTTGGTGCTGTCACCGACGAAGAACAGATAGCCCAGTGCTTGGACCTCGGTGCGCTGCTGACCATCACCCAGCAGGGCTGCCACCGGCACCTCGAGATGCTGGCCCAGCAGATCGAGCAGGGCCGATTCCACGGCGGTCACCGCGTGGACCGCGATCCGGAGATCGAAGGTCTGGGCACCGCGGCCCCCGGTGTCGCGGTCGGCGAAGGCCTTGCGCATGGCGGCGAGCACCGCGTGGTAGTCCCCCACGCCCTTGCCCACCACCAACCCGCGGGCGTCGGAGAGCGTGCGGCGGATGGGCTCACCGCCGGGCACCTCACCCACACCGGTGCGTCCGTCGGAGTCGGTGAGAATCACCAGGTTCCGGGTGAAGAACGGCGCGTGGGCACCGCTGAGGTTGAGCAGCATGCTGTCGCGACCCGCGATGGGGATCACCGTCATGTCACTGACAACCGGAGTGCGTGTCTGGGAACTCATCACTGTCACCCTACGATTCGCTTCCATGCTCGTCTAACACTTTCCTGGCATTGATTGATGCTGGTTGCGCATTGCTCGCCTGGTCATGACGCAAACCACCTGTCGCCGTTGGCCACCGGCTTCACCACCCGGGACACCTTGTCGCACACCGTGTGCAGCGCTTCGACGATCCGTGCCTCCCGGTCCGGGGTCAGCCGCGAGATCGGCACCGAGGCGCTGATGGCGTCCTGAGCGGGCAGGGTGTAGCGCAGCGTCACCGCGAAGCACCGCAGCCCCGCCGTGTTCTCCTCGCTGTCGGCGGCATACCCCCGCACCCGCACCTCCTCCAGCGTCTCGTGCAGCACGTCGCGATCGGTGATGGTCTGCGGAGTCAGCGATTCGAGAACGGCAGGCAGGTGGGCCTCGCGATCCGGCCCGAACCGATCGGCCAGCAACGCCTTTCCCAACGCGGTCGCATACGCAGGCAGCCGTCGGCCCACCCGGCTCGAGGTGCGCAGATACTGCTTCGACTCGCGGGTGGCCAGGTACACCACGTCGGAGCCGTCGAGGCGGCCGAGGTGGAAGGTCTCATCCAGGTCGGTGCTCAGCTCATCGAGGAACGGGGTGATCAACGGCAGGTACGGGTCGCTGTCGAGGTAACTGGTGCCCACCAGCAGCGCCCGCATGCCGATGCCGTACAGACTGCCCGATTCGTCGCACCGTACCCAGCCCTGGCCCACCAGTGTCCGCAACAACGCGTGCGCGCTGCTCCGCGGCATGTCCAGCGCGCTGCAGATCTCCCGGATCCGGGCGGGCCCGTCCGGCCGGGCAGCCAGATACTCCAGCAGTTCGACGGTGCGCACCGCCGACTTCACCTTGCGCACATTCACATCGGCGTCATTCACATCACCGGCGTCGGGCGTCTCAGCCACGGGCACTCCTCATGTCAGCTGCCGGACGATCAGCACCGTCGCGCCGATCGCGGAGACGGCGATGGCGACCCGGCGCAGGCGGGTGGGATCCAGGAACCGGTTCACATACCGCGACAACACATACCCCACCACGGCAACCGGTACCAGCAGTGCGAACGTCCACACCGTGTACTTGCCGACAGCACCGGTGAACCACAGCGCCGCCAAGGACATCAGCGACCCGATCAGGAAGAAGCCGCTCATCGTTCCACGCAGCCGCGCACCGGTATTGTGTTGCCACACCAGCGCCATCGGCGGCCCACCGATGGACGTGGCGGTGCCCAGCACCCCCGAAGCCGCGCCCGCGAGCACCACGTTGCGCCGCCGGGCGGCAGGCACCCAGCCCGCGCTGGTGAGCACGACACCCAGCAGCACCACCGAGGCCAGCAGGATCGCCAGCCCACGTTCGGGCAGCGCCGCCAGGAGCAGCGCCCCGGCGATGGTGCCGGGAATGCGCCCCAGCAGAGCCCATTTGGTGCCGTTGAGGTCGATGTCGTCGCGTTCCCGCACCGACACGATCAGCGTGACGAAGGTGGCCAGCATGATCAGCGTTCCGGGGATCAGCGCCGGATCGACGATCGCGACGATCGGGGCGGCCAGCATGCCCATGCCGAACCCGATGGACGCCTGCAGGCACGACGCCAGCAGGATCGCCGCCGCCACCGCCACGAAGCCGGCCACGCTCATCGGCAGCCACGTGCTCACGCCGATATCGCGGACGCGTGCTCCTGGCTCTGATCCTCATTCTCGCCATTCATGGGATGGAAGCATTCGGCCCGGTGCCCCTTGCCTGCGGTGTCCAGCACCAGCGGGGGCCTGGTGGTGGCACAGACGTCGGTGGCCTTCCAGCAGCGGGTGCGGAACCGGCAGCCCGACGGTGGGTTCAGCGGCGACGGGATCTCGCCCTTCAGCAGGATCTTCTCTTTGCGGTGCGCGGCATTGAGCTTGGGCGCCGCGGACATCAGCGCCGTGGTGTACGGGTGGTTGGCGCGGTCGAAAACCGAGTCGGTATCGCCGGATTCGATGATCCGGCCCAGATACATCACCGCCACCCGGTCGGCGACGTGGCGCACCACCGACAGGTCATGGCTGATGAACACATACGAGATCTGCAGTTGCTGCTGCAGATCGTTGAGCAGGTTGAGCACCTGAGCCTGCACCGAGAGGTCCAGTGCGGACACCGGTTCGTCGCAGATGATGACGTCGGGGTTGAGCGCCAGGGCACGGGCGATGCCGATCCGCTGGCGCTGGCCGCCGGAGAACTCCTGCGGATACTTGCCTTCGGCTTTCGCGCCCAGGCCCACCAGGTCGAGCAGTCCGCGCACCCGCATCTCCCGGTCCTTGCGCGTCTTGTAGAGCGTCTTGTGGGTGCGCCACGGTTCGGCGATGATCTCCCCGGCCGTCATCCGGGCATTGAGCGAGGCATACGGATCCTGGAAGACCATCTGCACCCGCCGCCGGAAGCGCAGGAGTTCTTTGCCCTTGAGGCTGAAGGGGTCGATGCCGTCGAAGGACACCGAGCCGGCGTCCGGGCGCTCGAGCATCATCAATGTTCGTGCCAGCGTGGATTTTCCGCAGCCGGACTCCCCCACCAGGCCCAGCGTCTCGCCGCGCGCCAGGTCCAGGCTGATGCCGTCGAGCGCGGTCAGGGGATTCTTCTCGCCGGGCACCCGGAACGTCTTGGTGAGATCTTTGACCTCGAGCAGCTTGTCGGACTTGCTCTCTGTTTCAGACATTGGAGACCTCCTCGGGGAAGTGGCAAGCGGCCTTGCGTCCGCTGCCGGTAGCGGCCAGGGTGGGCCGCGTGGTTTCGCAGATGTCCCGTGCCAGTGGGCAGCGTGCCTGGTAGACACAGCCTTTCGGGATAGACGCCAGATCCGGCGGCGATCCACCGATCGATTTGAGTTCATCGCCGCGCACGGCGTCGACGGGCACCGAGTTCAGCAGGCCCTTGGTGTAGGGATGCTTGGGGTTGGCGAACACCTCCGACACCGGGCCGGTCTCGACGATGTTGCCGGCGTACATCACCGCCACCCGGTCGGCTTCCTCGGCCACCAGTGCCAGGTCGTGGGTGATCAGGACGACGGCCATGTCGTATTCGGTGCGCAGATCCCGCAGCAGCGCCATGATCTGCGCCTGCACCGTCACATCGAGGGCGGTGGTCGGTTCGTCGGCGATCAGCACACTCGGGTTGAGCGCCACCGCCATGGCGATCAACAGGCGTTGCCGCATACCGCCGGAGAACTGGTGCGGGTAGGAGTCGACGCGGGACTCCGGCTGCGGGATACCGACCCGGGTCATCAGTTCGATGGCCTTGGCCCTGGCCTCCTTGGACTTCATACCCTGGTGGATCTGGAACGGTTCGGCCAGCTGGGCACCGACGGGGTACAGCGGGTTCAGCGCGGTCAGCGCGTCCTGGAACACGATCGCCAGCTCGGTGCCCGCCAGCTTGCGGCGGGTCTTCTGGTCGACGGTGAACAGGTCCTGCTCGGCGAGCACCGCAGAGCCTGCGGTGATGTCGGCGACGGGTTCGAGCAGCCCGACGAGCGCGGTGGCGGTCATCGACTTGCCGCAGCCGGATTCACCGAGCAGCGCCAGGGTCTCGCCGCGGTGCGCCTCGAAGGAGACGTTGTCGACGGCGCGGACGGTGCCGGAGATGGTGCGGATGTCGACGCACAGTCCGTCGACCTTGAGGGCGGGGTCGTCGGCGACGCCGTGTTCGGCGGCCACCTGATCCAGGACAGTCATCTACAGAGCCTTTCCGGACTTGGCGAAACGGGACAGTCGTTTCTGCGGAACGGTGAGTCGCCACCGCTGTGCGGGATCGGTCGCGATCCGGGCC
Source organism: Mycobacterium sp. (assembly GCA_040512325.1). Classification (GTDB taxonomy): domain Bacteria; phylum Actinomycetota; class Actinomycetes; order Mycobacteriales; family Mycobacteriaceae; genus Mycobacterium. Next base: position 25,765 of record JBEVFK010000215.1, read on the forward strand.
CAGGCGGCGAGGATGGTCGCCGACACCGTGGTGATCACGATGGCCAGACCGGGGAAGAACGACAGCCACCAGGCCGTGTGCAGGTAGGTGCGGCCCTGGGCCACCATCAGGCCCCAGCTCACATCCGGCGGCTGGATCCCGATGCCGAGGAAGCTCAACGAGCTCTCCGCGAGCATGACGTAGCAGAAGTCCAGCGTGGCGACCGTCAGCAGGGTGGGCAGCACCACCGGCAGCACGTGGCGCATGATGATCGAGTTGCCGCTGGCGCCGAATGTGCGTGCGGCGTCGACGAATACGCGGCTGGACAGTTCCGCGGACTCGGCCCGCGCGGTGCGCAGGTAGACCGGGATGCGGGTGATGGCCAGCACCAGAACGATATTGGCCGCACTGGGTGAGAAGACGTAGAGCACCACGACCGCCAGCAGCAGCGACGGGAAGCTCATGATGACGTCGGCGATCCGCATCGCCAGCGTCTCGCGCCAGCCGCGGTAGAAGCCGGCCCACATTCCGACCAGCGAGCCGACGACGGCGCTGATCACCACGGCAGGGATGGCCACCGACAAGGTGGTCCGGCTGGCGACGACCAACCGGGCGAACATGCTGCGGCCCAACGGGTCGGTGCCCAGGATGTTGGCCCAGCCGTGGGCCAGCGTGAACGGCGCCTGGTTGGAGTTGTCCAGGTCGATGCGCGTGGCGAGATCGCCGAGCAGCATCGGCCCGAAGGCGGCGGTCAGGAAGACCAGGCCGAGCACCACCGCGGCTGCGGCGGCCACCCGGTCGTTGACCAGCAGGCGGTACCAGCTGGACCCGCCCCGCTTCTTCGGCGATCCGCTCTCGCCGACGATCGCAGTGGTCGGCTTGACCGGGACCATATCGATCTGAGTGCTCATGGTGACTCTCCCGCTTAGACTTTGGCCGGTTCGCGTACGCGTGCGTCCAGCAGCGCGTAGCAGGCGTCGATGATGATGTTGAGCGCGAAGATCGAGACGGCGGTCAGCAGGACCGCGGCCTGGAGGACGGCGAAGTCGCGCTGCAGGATTGCATCGATCATCAGCTTGCCGATGCCGGGCCAGCCGAAGATGGCCTCCACGATCACGGCGCCGTTGATCAGACCGACCGCGAGATCACCGGCGACGGTCAGGGCGGGTGCCGCCGCATTGCGCAGCGCGTGGTGGGTGACCACCCGCAGGTCGCCGGCACCCTTGCTGCGGGCGAGCCGCACGTACGGTGCCGACAGCGCCGAGACCATGGCACCGCGCACCACCTGCGTCAAGACCCCGAGTGGCCGGATCAGCAGAGTGGCGATCGGCAGGATCCAGGACAGCAGGCCCGCGTCGGTGCCGGAGGTCGGTAGCCAACCCATCAACACCGAGAACAACCACACGCCGGTGATGGCGAACCAGAAGTCCGGGATGCTGGCCGCGGTCATGGACAGCAGGCTGGAGAAGCGGTCGGCCAGCGAGTTGGGCCGGTAAGCCGCCCAGCAGCCGATGATGACCGCCAGGATGATCGCGAGAACCATGGTGGTGACGGCCAATTGGAGAGTGGCCGGGAAGGCACGCAGAGCCATGGTCGATGCGGGTTCGCCGGTGCGCAGCGAGGTGCCGAAGTCGAGGTGGAGGACACCGTTGAAGTAGTCGATCAGCTGGGTCCACACCGGCTGGTCGAGGCCGTTGGCCGCGGCGAACTCGGCGCGCTGGGTTTCGGTGGCCGATTCGGGCAGGTAGAGGCTGGTGGGATCGCCGGTGAGGCGGGCCAGCAGGAACACCCCCAGCAGGACGATGATCAAGGGTATTGCGCTGGTGTACATCCGGCGCCGGACGAACGAGAACATGGGCTGTGTCTCCTGGTCTTGGGGTTAGGAGGCGTCCGCCGGCGCGGACGGATCGGTGGCCATGGTCATCTGGGCCAATCGCATCTCGTCGCCGGTGGCGGAGTTGGGGGTGTAGGCCACCCGCGGCGACTTGCCGAGAATGCCCTTCATATGGGCCAGATAGGCCATCTGCATGATCTCCTGCGGCTCTTCGGCGAACAGTTTCGCGAAGGCGTCCTGGCGGGCCTGGCCGGTGAGGGCCTCCGCGGCTTTGATCTTGGTGTCGAATTCCGGTGTGCCGTAAGCGGCTTGGGGTCCGTCGCTGAGCATGTACTGATCGAGGGTGAAGGCAGCGTCTCCGGCCTGGTTGCCGTGCATGATCATCAGCAGGTACGGCCCGGTGTTCTCCGGGAACGGCCGCAGCTGGTACTGCAGCTGCGAGGCGGTGTCCATCATCTCGATCTTGACGTTGAGACCGATCTCGGCGAATTCGCTCTGCAGTACCTCGATGGTCTCGGCGATCTTGGGGAACTGGGCGGTGCGCCCGATCAGGCGGATCTCGGTGTCCACCGGCACGCCATCGGCTTTGGCTTCGGCGATCAGCGCCTTGCCCTTCTCCAGGTCATGCGGCCACAGCGGCAGGTCGGCGTTGTAGCCGACCACACCGGACGGGATCAGCTGCGAGGCCGGGTCTCCGAGGCCGCGGAACAGGGCCTTGACGATGCCGGTGCGGTTGACGGCGTAGTTGATGGCCTGGCGCACCCGGATGTCGTTGAGTGGCGCTTCGGTCGCCTGCATGCGCAGCGCGGTGGTCTCGTTGTTCTGGAACGGCACACCGAGGTCGCCGGCGCCGTCCTCAGGGCCCAGTGAGACGGCGATGTCGGTTTCGTCATTGGTGATCATGGCGGCGCGCACGCTGCCTTCACTGCGCCACTGGTATTCGGCGCGGGAGAAGTCCGGTGCGGTGCCCCAGTAGGTGTCGTTGCGGACCAGGGTGAGTTTCTGGCCGTACTCCCAGTTGTCGATCGCGTACGGCCCGGTACCGATGGGCTCGCGTACCTTCTCGGCCGTGCTGGTGGTGCGCGGGACGATCTCCACGAACGAAATCCTCAGCGGCAGAATCGGATCCGCAGTGGTGGTGGTGACAGTCAGGGTTTTGTCATCGACGACCGACAGTCCCAGCTCCTCGTCGCCGAACACGTAGCCGTCGACATTGCACTGCAGGTCGGAGTTGACGGCCCGGTCGATGGAGAACGCCGCGTCCTCGGCGGTGAACGGGGCGCCGTCGGAGAAGGTGACTCCTTCACGGATGTCGAAGGTCCACTCGGTCGGCGAGGTCTGGGTCCAGCCTGTCGACAGCATCGGCAGCAGGTCGCCGGTGTCGGGATCGCGTTCGACGAGCGGCTCGGTGATGTTGGACCGCACCACGATTCCCGTCGAGGTCAGCGAGCTCTCGCAGGGCTCGAGCGTCGGCGGCTCCTGGGAGAGCACGATGCGCAGGGTGTTGGGGTCGTACCCGCCACTGCCGGAGTTGGCCACCGTGCAGCCGCTGGCGGCCAGGCAGGTGCCGGTCAGGGCCAGGGCTAGCACCCGGTGAGAGATCGGGCCAGCGTGGCTCATGAGGATCCTCCAGAATCCGAGGGAATGGATAAGCGCGGGCTGTGCGCTGGTGACGTCCACGTATGTAGATGAACTTTGTGATCGCAGACACACCGTAAGAACCGTTGAACCTGCCCGTCAACCCCGGTAAAACCCAGTTTCGGCCCATTTTTCGGGCCCCACCCAGGTCGCCTGCGCTGCACGCATAACAGTGAAACACCGTCTGACCAGGAACTTTTCCGCCGGCGTCCGGCCACCGATGCTGTCGCGGTTACCCAACCGGCCTAGTTATTCGCTTTCAGCATCAACCGATGCTAATTCCGTGTTGGACCGGTATCCACGGGCGACCTAGAGTCGTTCTATACCGTCGTCAGGAGAACTGTGTCCAGCTCAGGAACGTCCACCACCACTGCCGTCCTGCAGGTCGGGCCCCTCAAACCGTCGCTACAGGACACCCTGCGCACGACCTATGACGCCCTGGTGCTGCCGTTCGAGGCGGGAGAGCGCACCGCATTCCTGGCCGAGCACGGCGAGAAGATCTCTGTTGCCGTCACCTCCGGACGCACCGGGGTCGACGCCACCCTGATCGCCGAGCTGCCGCGACTGGCAGCCATCGTGCACTTCGGCGTGGGTTACGACACCACCGATATCGAAGCCGCCGCCGCGCGTGGCATCCAGGTCAGCAATACCCCCGACGTCCTCACCGACTGTGTCGCCGACACGGCGGTCGGCCTGATGATCGACACCCTGCGCCAGTTCTCGGCCGCCGACCGCTTCGTCCGCAGCGGCGCGTGGCCTGCCGGCAATTACCCGCTCACCCGGCAGGTCAGCAACACCCGTGTCGGCATCGTCGGCCTGGGTCGCATCGGCGGCGCCATCGCCCACCGGCTCACGGCCTTCGGCTGCCAGATCAGCTACCACAATCGCAATCAGGTGCCCGATTCGCCCTTCACCTACCTGGCGTCGCCGACCGAGCTGGCGGCCGCGGTGGATGTGCTGATCGTCGCCGCTGCCGGGGGTTCGGGCACCCGCCATCTCGTCGATGCGGACACCATCGCCGCACTGGGTCCGCAGGGCTATCTCATCAACGTCGCCCGCGGCAGCGTGGTCGACCAGGACGCTCTGGTGGACGCTCTGACCTCGGGTCGTCTCGCCGGCGCCGGTCTGGACGTCTTCACCGACGAGCCGCAGGTGCCCGAGGCCCTCTGGTCACTCGACACCGTGGTGCTGCTCCCCCATGTGGGCAGCGGCACCGTGGAGACCCGCGCCGCGATGGAGGCCCTGACCTTGCGCAACCTGGACAGCTTCCTGGACACCCGGCAACTGGTGACCCCGGTGCCGATGCCGGCCGGGGTCTAGGCCGAACCACGTTCAGGCGAACCTCCTTCAGGCGAGGACGTTCAGGCCAGGACGTCGTCGACCAGATCGTCGGTGGTCCATTCCCGGGGTGGCAGGACGTCACGGAGCAACCGCAGCAGGGCCGGGTTGGTGCTGTCGCCCCGCCACACCGCATCCAGCTCCACCGGCCGTTCCCGGAAGGCGCCGATGGACCGGAACACCACACCTTCGGGGTGCAGGGTGGCCGCCGACGCCGGCACCAGCGCGATTCCCAGACCGGAGCGCACCAGCACCAGCATGGTGTGCACCTGCGTGACGTACTGGACGTAGCGCGGCGAAGCCCCTGCGATGGTGAAGGTGCTGATCAGCAGCTCGTTGAAGTAGCGGGCCTGCACCGGTGAGTACATGATGACGTCCTGGCCGTCGAGATCGGTCAGGGTGAGCTGACGCGGCAGCTCCACCAGTGGATGCTCTGCCGGCAGCGCGGCCACCAGCTGCTCGTGCAGCAGCGGCCGCGACACCAGCCCGGGTCGTTTCAGCGGTGGACGGGCCATGCCCAGGTCCAGCTCACCGGTCATCAGACCCTCGATCTGGGCGGCGGACACCATCTCCCGCAGCTCGAGCTTCACGTCGGGGAGGTTGGCGCGGGCGCTGTCGAGCAGCCGGGGCAGGACGGCGTGGGCGGAGGCGGCGGTGAAACCGATCACGACGGTGCCCAGGTCCCCTGCGGGCACCCGTTTCACCGTCAGCGCCGCGCCCTCGGCAAGTTGCAGGATGCGCCGCGCGTCGGGCAGGAACGCCACTCCCGCGGGCGTCAGCGTCACCGACCGGGTGGTCCGATCGATGAGCTGCACGCCCAGTTCGGTCTCCAGCTGCTGGATCTGGCGTGACAACGGCGGCTGCGTCATGTGCAGCCGCTCGGCCGCGCGGCCGAAGTGCAGTTCCTCGGCCACGGCGATGAAACACGACAACCTCGCCAGCGAGAACACCGATGCACTCCTTGAATCACCGACGGCCCTATTGGCTGCGTCAGCGCATGAGTGTAGTTCGCGGTGTTACCAGCGGGGGCTGATTGCCCGGAATTCCGGATCAATGGTGCGCATGTAGCCGGTGTCATCGCGGTCGCGGATGCCGCACCGCAGATACTGCTCGTGGAGGGCGGCCAATGCGTCGTCGTCGATCTCGACGCCGAGACCCGGCGTGGTGGGGGCGGCCACCGACCCGTCGCGGATCTCCAGGACGCCCGGCTTGACCACATCGTTTATGGCCGCCCCATTCTTCCACGGCCAGTGCGTGTCGCAGGCGTAGGTCAGGTTCGGGGTGGCCACGGCCAGGTGCACCATGGCTGCCAGCGAGATGCCCAGATGCGAGTTGGAATGCATCGACAGCCCGAGCCCGAACGTGTCGCAGATGCCGGCCAGCAGTCGGGAGCGCTGCAGCCCACCCCAGTAATGATGGTCGGAGAGCACCACTTTCACCGCACCCGCGGCCACCGCCGGAGCCAGTTGATCGAAAGCCACGACACACATGTTGGTGGCCAGCGGCATCGGCGCCTGCAAGGCCACCTCCGCCATCCCCTCGATGCCGGGAGTCGGGTCCTCGAGGTACTCGAGGATGCCGGCCAACCCGGAGGCCACCTTCACCGACGTCTGCGGGGTCCAGGCCGCATTGGGGTCCAGTCGCAGCGGATGGTTGGGGAACGCCTTGTGCAGCGCCTCGATGGCCGCCATCTCCTCTTCGGGAGGGAACACGCCGCCCTTGAGTTTGATTGCGGTGAAACCGTATTCGTCGATCATGCGTTTTGCCTGCGCGACGATGCCTGCCGGATCGAGCGCCTCGCCCCAGGAATCGGGCGCGCCGCCGGGATGGGCCGCCCACTTGTAGAACAGGTAGGCACTGAACGGCACCGACTCGCGTACCGCACCACCGAGCAGATCCGACACCGGACGCCCCGTCGCGTGGCCCTGCACGTCCAGGCAGGCCACCTCGAACGGCGAGAGCACCTGGTCCACAGCGCTGGCCGAGGTGATCATCCCCGCGGTACCGACCGCGGCATCGTCACCGTGCAGCCGGACCGCGATGGCGGCGCGGATCTCATTGAGCGCGAAGACATCCAAGCCGGTGATGGCGTCGGCGGCGGCGTGGAGCCGGGCCAGGTGTCTGGTGTCGGCGTAGGTCTCACCCAGCCCGGTCAGGCCCGCATCGGTGTCGAGTTGGATGATGGCCCGCAGCGCAAACGGCTGGTGCACACCCACGGTGTTGAGCAATGGTGGGTCGACGAACGCCACCGGGGTGATGCGGGCACCGGTGATCCGGATGGACCGGGACATCAGCGCACCGCAGCCAGTTCGTCGGCGAGCACCGCGCGGCCGGCCTTGATCATCTCTTCGAGTTCGGTCACGGCCTCGGGTGCCGCGTCGATCAACGGCGGCCGGACCGGCCCGGCGTCCACACCTTCCATCGTGACGCCGGCCTTGATCAGGGACACCGCGTAGCCGGGCACGGTGTCACGCAGCCGGACCAGTGGGTGGAAGAAGTCGCGGAGCAGAGCGGCCACCAGCGCGTCGTCGTCACGCTCGAGGGCCTCGTAGAACGCCAGGGCCAACTCGGGGGCGAAGGCGAAAGTCGCCGACGAGTACAGCGTGACGCCGATGGCGCGGTAGGCCTGCTGGGACACCTCGGCGGTGGGCAGACCGTTGAAGAACTGGAACGGCTTGCCTTCTTCGGCAAGGGAATCGGTGACGGCGCGGACGATGCGGGCCACCATGTCGATGTCGCCGGTGCCGTCTTTGAAGCCGACGACGTTCGAGATGTGGGCGGCTTCCACGGCGGACGCCTCGTTGTAGCGGGCATTGCTGCGGTTGTAGATGATCACCGGCAGCGACGTGGCACCGGCCACCGCGCGGGTGTAGGCCACCAGGCCGGCCTGAGGCATGGTCACCAGGTACGGCGGCAGCAGCAGGATGCCGTCGGCGCCGGCGGCCTCGGCGGCCTGGGCGAAGACCTTGGCCTGGGCCACCGAGCCACCGGCACCGGCGTAGACGGGCACCCGGCCTGCCACCACCTCGACGGCGGTGCGCACCACCTCGGCGAACTCGCCGGCCTCCAGAGCATGGAATTCACCGGTGCCGCAGGCGATGAACACACCGCCGGGGCCCGCGTCCACACCCTTGCCGACGTGCTCGGCGAGCTTGTCGAGGTCCACGTCGCCTGCGGCGGTGAACGGGGTGACAGGGAAGAACAGAACGCCATCGAGTTGGGCGGGGTCGAGCATGGGGACTCCTAAAGGGTGTGGGGAGGAGGGAGGATTCAGTCTTGGCTGAGACGGCCGTCGATGCGCCGCCAGATCTGATCGGGGTTGCCGTCGGCAATAGCACTGGGCAGCAGCGCCTTCGGCACGTCCTGGTAGGCGACGGGACGCAGGAAGCGTTCGATCGCCCTGGCGCCCACCGAGGTGGTACGCGAATCCGAGGTCGCGGGGAACGGTCCGCCGTGCACCATCGCGTAGCCGACCTCGACACCGGTGGGCCAGCCGTTGAACAGGATGCGTCCGGCCTTGAGTTCCAGGACGGGCAGCAGTCGGCCCGCCTCCGCCTGGTCGGCGTCGTCGGCGTGCACGGTGGCGGTCAACTGGCCTTCCAGCTTGCTTGCCACCGAGGCCACTTCGTCGGTGTCGGCGCACCGGATCACCAGGCTGGAGGCGCCGAACACCTCGGCTTGGAGCACCTCGGAGGACACGAAGCTGGCTGCATCGGTGGCGAACAGGGCCGCCTGGCAGGCAGTGGTGCTCTCACCGGCCTGTCCCCGTGCCACCACGTCGGCGGCACCGGTGAGGTCGCTGACGCCCTCGGCGTAGCTCTTGGCGATGTTGGGGGTGAGCATCGGCGTCGGGGCGGCCTGCGCCATGGCCTCTGCAGCGGCGGCCACAAAGGTGTCGAGGTCGGGGCTGTCGACGGCGATCACCAGTCCCGGGTTGGTGCAGAACTGGCCGGAGCCCATGGTCAGCGAGGCGACGAAGGCCTTGCCGAGCTCGGCGGCCCGCGTGCTGAGCGCACCGGCGAGCAGGAACACCGGGTTGATCGAACTCATCTCGGCGTACACCGGGATGGGCTCGGGACGAGCCGCGGCGGCGGCCACCAGAGCGGTTCCGCCGGAACGTGATCCGGTGAAGCCGACGGCCTTGATGCGGGGATCGGTCACCAGGGCGGTGCCCAGTGCGCGGCCGGAGCCGAACAGCAGTGAGAACGTGCCTGCCGGCAATCCGGCGTCGCTGACGGCCTTGGTGATGGCCCGCCCCACGAGCTCGGAGGTGCCGGGATGGGCGTCGTGTGCCTTCACCACGACGGGGCAACCGGCGGCCAGGGCGGAGGCGGTGTCGCCGCCGGCCACCGAGAACGCCAGCGGGAAGTTGCTGGCGCCGAAGACCGCGACCGGGCCGAGTGGGACTTCGCGCTGGCGGATATCGGCACGCGGGGCCGGGGTGCGGTCGGGAAGCGCGGGGTCGATGCGGGCCCCGTTCCAGCCGCCGTCGCGCAGGACGGCGGCGAAGAGCCGGAGCTGCCCGGTGGTGCGGCCGACCTCACCGGCGATGCGGCCCTGCGGCAGGCCGGTCTCGGCGACGGCGCGTGGGACCAGGATGTCGGTGATGGCTTCGATATTGGTGGCGATGGATTCCAGGAACTGGGCGCGCTGCTCGGAGTCGGTGGCGCGGTAGGGCCCGAAGGCCGCGGCCGCTGCGGCGCAGGCGGCGTCGACGTCGGCGGCGTCGCCGTGGCGGTAGACGGGCTCCAGCGGCGATCCGGCGGCCGGATCGAAGCCGCGAACCTCGGTTCCGGTACCGGTGACCAACGCGCCCGCGATGATCATCTGCCCGGTCAAAGTGTCAGCGTCGGGGGTTGAGACGTAAGTGGTCACGTGAACCACGCTAGGTGGACCACCGATTCATGTCCAAGACCAATTTTGCCTCCAAATATTCAACAAGAGCATCAATGCGAGATTTGATCAAATATCGAACCCGCTCTATTCTTCAACCGAGATCCTGACCCACCAACCAGTTGTACGGTCAGTTCACAGTCACCACGTCAGTAGAGGACACCCATGGACCTGGAATGGTCGGACAAGGACCTCGCGTTTCGCGATGAAGTGCGCGCGTTTCTCGACGAGAAGCTGACGCCGGAGGTGCGGCTGGCGGGTCGGCTCATGACCAGCGTGTACGCCGACCACGAGGCCAGCATGGCCTGGCAGGCGATCCTGCACGAGCAGGGCTGGGCGGCGCCGGGCTGGCCGGTCGAGTACGGCGGCTGCGATTGGTCGCTGACCCAGCACTATTTGTTCACCCGCGAGTCCACGCTGGCCGGCGCACCGTCGTTGTCGCCGATGGGCATCAAGATGGTGGCGCACGCGATCATCCGGTTCGGCACCGATGAGCAGAAGGACTTCTTCCTGCCGCGGATCCTGACCGGGGAAGTGTTCTTCTGCCAGGGCTACTCCGAACCCGAATCCGGGTCGGATCTGGCATCGCTGCAGATGGCCGCAGTCAGCGACGGCGATGATCTGGTGTGTACCGGCAGCAAGATCTGGACCACCCACGCCACCGAGGCCAACTGGATGTTCGCCCTGGTCCGGACCTCCCGGCTGGAACGCAAGCAGCAGGGCATCACCTTCGTGCTGATCGACTTGAGCACACCGGGCATCGAGATCCATCCCCTGGTGATGACCTCCGGCGAAGAAGTGCAGAACCAGGTTTTCTTCGATGGCGTCCGGGTGCCGAAATCCAATGTGCTCGGCCAGATCGACGACGGCTGGACCGTGGCGAAATACCTGCTGGAGTTCGAGCGCGGCGGCGGCGCCACCGCGCCCTGGCTGCAGGTGATGGGTGAGGAGATCGCGACGGCCGCGGCCACGGCACCTGGACCCACCGGCGGGCGGTTGATCGACGACGCGTCCTTCGCTTTGAAGCTGGCCGACGCCCGGATCCGCACCGAGGTGTTGGAGATCCTCGAATTCCGGACCCTGGCGATCGTGGCCGAAGGCAAGAATCCCGGTCCGGCATCGTCGATGCTGAAGGTCATCTCCACCGAGCTGAGCCAGACGCTGACCGAGCTGGCCCTCGAGGCGGCGGGCCCCCGCGGCCGGGTGTACCAGCCCCACGTCGCGCGCCCAGGCGGTCCGGTCACCGAGTACGAGCCGCCGGCCGACGGGTACAGCTCCGGCGAGCCGTGGCAGGCCGTCGCACCTTTGAAGTATTTCAACGATCGCGCCGGCTCGATCTACGCCGGCAGCAACGAAATTCAGCGGAACATTCTCGCCAAAGCGGCATTGGGGCTGTAAATGGACTTCAAACTGACCGAGGAACAACAGCTACTCCGCGACGGGCTGGCCAAGTTCCTGGCCACCCGCTACGACCTGGAGAAGAGTCGGGCCGCAGCAAAAACAGGTCCCGGGTGGCAGCCCGAGATCTGGCGGTCCTTCGCCGACGAGCTGGGCATCCTGGGCGCCACCCTGCCGGAATCGGCGGGCGGGCTCGGCGGCGGACCGGTCGAGGTGATGGTGATCGCTGAAGCCCTTGGCTACGCGCTGGTGGTCGAGCCGTACATCGACACCGTGGTGGTGGCCGGCGGCCTGCTGCAGCGCGCGGACAGCGACGCCGCCACCGCAGTGCTGGAGCGGATCGCCGAGGGAACCGCCGTGGTGGCTCTCGCGCTCGCCGAACCCGACGCCGGTGACAATCTGGCCGCGATCACCAGCAGTGCCGAACGAGTTGACGATGAGTGGGTACTGACCGGCTCGAAGATCGTTGTGCTCAATGCGCCGCTGGCCACCCACCTGCTGATCGCGGCGAAGACGACCGAGGGATTGTCGCTGTTCCTCACCGACTTCGACGCCGCCAACCCGCAGGCAGGCGTGCAGGTGCACGCGTATCGGACGGTCGACGACCGGCGGGCGGCGGATCTGACCTTCGACGGCCTGCGTCTGCCTGCCGGGGCATTCCTCGGTGAGTCCAAAGCATCACTGCTGCGCGCCCGCGACGAAGGCGCTGCCGCCGTGGTGTCCGAGGCCGTCGGCGGCATGCGCAAGGTCGTGGCCGACACCGTCGAGTACAGCAAGCAGCGTCAACAGTTCGGCCAGCCGATCGGCAGTTTCCAGGCCTTGCAGCACCGCATGGTGGACATGTACATGGAGCTCGAGCAGGCGGTGGCCGCGGCCTACCTCGCGGTGCTCAACCTCGACGCCGAGCCGGACTCCCGGGCGCGGGCGGTGTCGGCGGCCAAGGCCACGGCCGGGCGCGCAGCGCGGTTCATCGGCCAGAACGCGGTGCAACTGCACGGCGGCATGGGCATGACCGAAGAACTGGCGATCGGCCACTACTTCAAGCGGCTCACCGCGATGCAGTACGAATTCGGCACTACGGCCGCACATCTGAGTAGATACGCGGAGTTGACGAAGCCCTGATGGTCAGCGCCGCCGCCACACACGACGCCGCCAGCAGGAACGCTCCGACGGCGTAGACGAGGCTGCCGGTGGGTGTGCCGTCGGTGGTCACACCATCAGTGGCGCCGACGTAGGCAGGTAGCGCCGAGAGCCAAAGGACCAGCAGCACACCGAGATACACCGGGATGGCGACGCCCGCCAAGGCGACGAGTTCGACGCTGAAGACGATCGCCTGGCCGGTCGCGTTGGCGTCCGGCCCGCCGAACAGCGATGACGGGACCGACAGGACCGCCAGCCCCACCGGCACCAGTGCACCCACCACCACTGTGCGCCAAGCCAATCCCGCGGCACTCAACGTCTGCCCGCGCACAGCCTTGCGGCCCACGAACCACCAGACCAGCGCGGTGCAGACCACGGGACCGAGCACCGCGAAGATGAACACGCTGGTCATCGGGACCGAGGCCAGCATCGGATGGTTGATCTGGTTGTCGGTGTTCCAGGCCCACCACCGCAATTGGGGACCGAGCTGGTCGAAGACCTCGTAGAAGCAGTGGTGCACGAAGCCGACACACAGCGCACCCACCAGGCCACCGCGGCGGGCGAAGACCCCCAGGACGCGGACGATCTCATAGGGCAACATCGTCACGGCCGGATAGAGCGCGACGATGTAGAGGGGCAACCGGTCGAAGAGGAACTGCACCGTGAACGTGTTGTGGGCGAACACGATCCCGAGGGATTCCTCGACGCCGAAGACGTGCGGGAAATACAGCGGGATCTCGACGACGAACAGGTAGATCACGGTGGCGAACCACAGCACCAGGTTGATGGGGTCCCCGTCGCGGCGCAGGCGGCGCACCGCCCACCACAACGCGAACACCGCCCCGCCACCATCATCAACTCGAGTACCGGCAGCGTCCAGTTCGACAGCGCGAACGGGCTGCGGAACTGCACCACCGCAGAGGCGTTCTCGCAGCTGAAATTCCCCAGTGCGCGGGCGATCCGGTCGAACGTCTCGTGGCATTGGGTCATCAGTGCGCACTCGCGGTGTACCAGTGGGCCACGTCGCCGCCGCGATCCCAACGGTCGAACCACTGGTCGGCGAACGCGGGGAGCTGCTGGTGCTCGGGATTGTGGTAGGGCGTCTGACTCAGCAGTACCCCGGCGGCGGTGTGCAGCAGCTGTGGGCGCGGTACGGCAGCGAAGGCGGGGCCGGCCTCACCGGGTGGGGCGGCGGCCAGCTTCCGGCTCAGGGTGTGCCGGAATCCGTACGCCGGTAGGAGGGTTCGCGCATCCACCCGTCGGTCGTCCCATGGCACATGGGTGTTGATGCCGTCGGCGATGACGGCCATGATGCGCAGCAGGTGCCTGACCACGCGGGGGAGCGCGCGGATCCGGTACCACTTCTCCCCCACCACCGCGTCGTAGATCACCAGCGCGGAACTGCGGTGCTCCACCTCTTCGACGAAGTGCCACAGCAGCAGCGACGCCACCCGGTCGTCGCCCGGCGCGAACAAGGTGGCTTCGTTGTCGAGGAACATCTTGAAGCTCGGGGTGAACGTGGCCTCGAGGTCGGCCACGTAGGCCAACCGGAATTTCAGCGGGGTGGACCTGCCCAGTTCGTCGTAGTCGGCGATCGCGTCGTCGAGGGTCTGTTGCAGCCCCGGGTAGGCCCGGGTCAAGGCGGTGACGTGCTTGCGATGCGAGCTCGAGTGTTGGGCCTCCTGGCGCAGGAACGCGGTGGCCTCGGCCGCGATGGCCGGCTCCGTCATCAGTGGTTTGGCTTCCTGGACCGCCGTCACGATCATCTGCTCGAAGCAGATCGCGATCATCGAGGTGGCATTCATGAACAGCGAGAACGCCGGGTTCTGCGGGTTCCAGATGAACGGCACGTCGTCGGTGAAGTCGAACTTCGGTCTGCGGACCCGCAACTCGGTCATCGAGCCCTCCCGGAGTCTGATTACACACCATTACGATTGGTGTATCTTCTGTCATGGTGGCGTGATGAGGTGAAAGAGTCAAGGCATGGGCCGAAAAGGGTGGGCGGGTGCACCGCCGGCAGACGACGACGAGGCGCGTAAACGAATCGTCGACAGCATGCTGCAACTGGTCGACCAACACGGCGCCGACCAGACCACGCTTTCGGCCGTCGCCGAGGCGCTCGGCATCACGCGTCGCACCATCTACCGCTACTTCACCAGTGTCGAGGAACTGCTCACAGCCGTCGCCGAAGTGGCGCTCGGCAGCTTCGTCGCCCAGATCGAGAACATCACCGCCGATCTCGACGCCCATGAGCAACTCATCGAGGTGGTGGCCCACATCGTCGAACGACTCCCCCACGAACCTCAGCTGGCCCTGCTGCTGGCCAACGACCGCACAAATCAGTTCAGCCGCGCGATGTTGATGCCCGCCGAGATCGCTCGGTGCCGAACCCTGTTGCAGCACACCAGGATCGATTGGGAGCAGCTCGGCTACGCCGATTCCGATATCGACGAGCTCGTCGAGTTCCTGCTACGGATCATCCAATCGATGGTGATCGCGCCTACCGACCCACCGCGTACCGGCGCGAGTCTGCGCGCCTACCTGCGCCGCTGGGTCGGCCCGGCACTGGCTCAGCGCACCTGAATCTCGTCGCCGCCGGTCACCGCCAGTAGCTGCGAATACGTCAGCGGCATCACCGAATCGGCCGTGCCCGCCGCCGTCCACACCACCGGGTACTGCGCGAGGGTGGCATCGACGACGGTGCGTAACGGCACCGGGTGTCCGGTGGGTGCGACTCCGCCGATCACCTGGCCGGTGGCGGTGCGCACCAGCTGCGGGCCGGCTTTGGTGACGGCAGTGGCCCCGAGGTGACGCGCCACCACGTCGGTGTCGACCCGTGCGGCTCCGCTGGCCATCACCAGCAGCGGCTCACCGTCGCAGTCGAACACCAGACTGTTGGCGATGGCGCCCACGTCGCACCCCAGCTGCGAGGCGGCGGCGGCGGCCGTCTTGGCGTCCGCGTCGAGGATCCTGATCGCGGGTTCGATCCCGGCGGCTCGCAGTGCGGCCGCCACCCGCGCATTGCGTTCGTTCACGGTGTCGATTGTGCGATATCGAACACCCGGTCACATACCGCGCGGGTGCCTGCGATCAGCACGGCATTCGGCTCATCCACCTCGTCCACCCACGCTCGGGCCGCCGCCCGGCTGCGGCCGCCGGCAATGTGGCGCGCCACCAATCGTTCCCGGCGCAACGCCGCCGGGCAGTCCAGGTAGTACAGGCGGTGCAGCAGCGGGCGCACCGCCTGCCAGCCCGGGACGGCCAGCCCCAGATAGTTGCCCTCGGTGATCACCACGCGCGCCGCGGCAGGCACCACATGGGCGGCGGCCACCGGTTCCTCGAGGGCACGGTCGAAACCCGGAACATACACATCACCCTGCGCGGCGGCGATGCGTTCCAGCAGCGCCACATAACCATCGACGTCGAAGGTGTCCACCGCGCCCTTGCGGGCGCGTCGCCCGAGCCGGCCGAGCTGGGCGTTCGACAGATGGAACCCGTCCATCGGCACGTACGCGGCGGATATGCGGGTCACCAACAGCTCGGCGAAGGTCGACTTGCCCGCGCCCGGCGGGCCCGTCACACCGATCAGGACCCGGCCCACACCGGCGTCGTGCAATGTATCGATGTCGGCCGCCACCAGCAGCACCGCCGCGGTCAGCTCGTCACTGCTCTGCGGCGGTCCAGTCATAGGGCAGGAACTTACCGTCGAGGGTCACCACCACGCGGTCGCCGGCCGGGTGCGGCTTCTTCTCGACCTCCACGCTGAAGTTGATCGCGCTCATGATGCCGTCGCCGAACTGCTCGTGAATGAGTTCTTTGATGGCGGGCCCGTACACCTGCAGCACCTCGTAGAACCGGTAGATGGTGGGATCGGTGGGCACCGAGGTCGGGAGGCCGCCGCGCATCGGGACCGCGCCGAGTACCGGCACCGCCTCCGGAGCCAGTCCCAGCACCTCCACCAGGACCGAGGCCTGCTCCGGCGGGATCGGGTGCTGGCCCAGCAGCGCGGCCACGGTCCACGCGACGGGCCGGTCGATGGACTCCGCCAGGTGCTGCCACGTCAGCCCCCTGGCCAGCCGCGCCGCGATGATCTGTTCGGTGAGTTCGTCTCTGCGCATACCTGCCAGCCTGCCGGAACTGTGTTTCGACGATATGACTTTGCCGGGTGCACACATTCGCTAATTTGTCTTGCATGACTGATCCGGATTTGACCGGCCGGGTGGCCTTTGTGACCGGCGCCGCCCGCGGCCAGGGCCGTTCGCACTGTGTGCGGTTGGCTCGCGCGGGTGCCGACATCATCGCCATCGACGCGTGCGCTCCGGTCGCCGAGCACAACGGATACGCGCCGTCGACGTCGGAGGACCTCGCCGACACCGTCCGTCTGGTGGAGAACGAAGGTCGCAAGGTTCTCGCCCACGAAGTCGACGTCCGCGATCTGCCGGGACAACAGCGGGTGGTGGCCGAAGCCGTCGAGCAGTTCGGCCGCCTCGACGTCGTGGTGGCCAATGCCGGTGTGCTCAATTGGGGCCGGCTGTGGGAGATCTCGGCCCAGCAATGGCAGGAGGTGCTCGACGTCAATCTGACCGGAGTCTGGAACACCGTCAAAGCCACGGTGCCCTCGATGATCGCGGCAGGCAACGGCGGCTCGATCATCACCATCAGTTCCGCGGCCGGGGTGAAAGCCGTTCCCGGCTGCGGGCATTACTGCGCCAGCAAGTTCGGCGTCGTCGGGTTGACCAACTCGCTGGCCGTCGAACTCGGTGAGTTCGGCATCCGGGTCAACTCCGTGCACCCGTACGGCACGGACACCCCCATGGGCAACGACCTGTCGATGTACCAGATGTTCGCCGACCACCCGGGCTTCATCCACAGCTACTCCCCCGGCGCGCTGCCAACCGACTCGCTGGCCGCCCCGGACCTGGTGTCCGACATCGTGGTGTGGCTTGCCAGTGACGCCTCGTCTCTGCTCACCGCGGCCCAGATCCCGGCCGACAAGGGCTATCTGAAGATCTGAACAGCGCGGGGGGTGATCCACGGCACCTGGCGGTGGACGTGGACGACATCCACACTCGCAGCGACCGCGGGAGCGTGTCAGCCGCCGTAAGCGACCGGCAGATCCTTGATGCCGTTGATCCAGCCCGACCGCAGCCGCTGCGGGTCGCCCGTGACCCGGATGTCGGGCAGGTGATCGGCGATCGCGTTGAAGATCAGCCGGATCTCGGTGCGGGCCAGGTTCGCGCCGATGCAGTAGTGGATACCGTTGCCGCCGAACCCCAGATGCGGGTTGGGGCTTCGCATGATGTCGAACTGATGCGGCCGGTCGAACACATCCTCGTCGAAATTGGCTGAGCTGTAGAACAATCCGACCCGCTGTCCCGCGCGGACTGTGACACCCCCGACTTCGGTGTCCACCAGCGCGGTGCGCTGGAAACAGTGCACGGGCGTGGCCCAGCGGACGATCTCGTCGACCGCCGTCACGGGACGTTCCTTCTTGAACAAATCCCATTGCTCGGGATTGTTCGCGAATGCGATCATGCCGTGCGTCATCGCGTTTCGGGTGGTCTCGTTGCCTGCGACGGCCAGCAGGATCACGAAGAACGCGAACTCGACATCGCCCAGTGAGTCACCGTCGACGTCGGCCTCGATGAGGCGGGTGACGATGTCGTCGGCAGGCGAGCGTCGGCGCTCTTCGGCCATCGCATAGGCGTAACCCATCAACTCGGCGTTGGCCACCGCCGGATCGACCTCATTGAAGTCGGGGTCGTCGGTGTTCATGATCGAGTTGGTCCAGTCGAACAGCTTCCCCCGGTCGGTGTCGGGCACGCCGATGAGATCGGCGATCGCCACCAGCGGCAGTCCCATCGCGATGTCGTCGACAAAATTGCCGGCCCCTTTGGCCGCGGCCGCGGTGACGATCTCATACGCCGTCTGCTCCAGCTTCTGCTCCAGGGCCGCGACGGCGCGGGGCGTGAACAGGCGCGACACCAGTTTCCGCAGCCGGGTGTGTGCCGGAGCGTCGTGGTTGACCAGCAACGCCTTGGTCAGGTCCAGCTGGTCGGCGGTCACACTGTCCGGCAGCCGCATCACCGCACCTTTGACATTGGTGGACCACACGTCGCCGTCACGTGAGATCTGCTTGATGTCTTCGTGTTTGGTGATCACCCAGTAGCCGTCATCACCGAAGATCGACGCCCCGGGCGGCTGATGGTTCCACCACACCGGTGATGTCCGACGCAGTTCGGTGAACTGCGCCACCGGGATCCCCTGCTCGAGCACCGCGGGCGAAGTGAAGTCGAAGCCCTCGCCGAAGCGGCGACTGTCGTCGGTGACCGTCATGCGTTTCCTCCGGTTGAACCGTCGCGCCCGTCAATCTTTTCTGGACAGGTGTATGAAATATCTTCCCGAGGTTAGCGCCCCCGCGACGGTCCTGACAAGGCGCCGCGCGCCGCTACCCTGGATGGGTGTCCAGCGACGCGGTGGCAGACCCGCACACTCGGCCGACTGCACAGACCCCGGCGCGGCGGCGCGATCGGCGCCCGGAACAGACCATCCGCAAGGTGCTCGACGCCGGCCTCGAGGAGTTGCGGGCGTCGTCCTACAGCACATTGACCATGCGGGCCGTCGCCGGCCGTGCGGGCGTCTCCCCGGCCAGCGCCTACACCTATTTCCCGTCGAAGAGCGCCTTGGTGGCCGCGGTCTACCTGCGACTGCTGCGGGCAGCACCGGTACACACCGACGTCAACCAGACCACCCGGTCCAGGGTGAGTACGACGCTGCGCGAGATGGCGCTGGTGGTGGCGGACGAACCCGAGTTGACGGCGGCGTGCAGCGCGGCCCTGATGGCCGACGACCCGGCGGTCACCCCCATCCGCGAGCAGATCGGCGCCGAGGTGATCACCCGGATCCAGGCCTCCCTCGGGCCCGGTTGGCCGCCGACGGTCACCACGACCCTGTTGATGACGTTCGCCGGTGCGTTGATGACCGCGCGGTTCCTGTCGTTCGACCAGATCGCCGGTCAACTCGACGATGCGGTCAGCCTGATCCTGAGCCAGGACTGATCAGAAGACGACGGTCTGGTTGCCGTACTGGATGATCCGGTCTTCGCAGTGCCACAGCACCGCCCGCGAGAGCACCGCGCGTTCCACGTCGGCTCCCAGGCGAACCAGATCCGCCACGTCGTGGCGATGGTCCACCCGCACCACGTCCTGCTCGATGATCGGCCCCTCATCGAGGTTCTCGGTGACGTAATGCGCCGTCGCCCCAACAAGTTTCACACCACGCTCCCGGGCCCTGCGGTACGGCGCGGCACCGATGAACGCCGGCAGGAACGAGTGGTGGATGTTGATCACCGGGCAGCCCACCTGCGCCAGGAACTCGGGGGTGAGCACCTGCATGTAGCGCGCGAGGACCACCAGATCGACGTTGCCGCGCAACAGATCCAGCATGCGCCCCTCGGCGTCGGCCCTGATGTCCTTGTGCGCCGGGATATGGATGAACGGGACGCCGAACGGGCGGACCTGTTCGGCGAGGTCGGCGTGGTTGGCGATGACGAACGCCACGGACATGTCGAGTTCGCCGCGCCGGTTGCGCCACAGTAGATCCAGCAGGCAGTGGTCTTCTCGCGACGCCAGCACCGCCACCCGCTTGGGGCGCGACGCCTCGGTGAGACGGAAGTCTATTCCGAACGGCTCGGCGACCTCGGCGGCGAACCGCTCCGCCAGGCCGTCTCGTGCCGCCGTCAACCCGGGAAGGTGAAAGATGGTGCGCTGCAGGAAGGTTCCACCTTCGGCTGCGGTGGAATGCTGATCGAGTGAGACGATGTTGGCACCCGCCCCGGTCATGAAGGTGCTGACCGCCGCGACGATGCCCTGCTGGTCCGGGCAGCGCAGCAGCAATCTGCCGAAGTCACTACCGGCCCCAGACGACATCCGCGCTCCCCTACCCCGTTGGCAGCTGAAGCCTACCGCGGGTCATCGGGCGGAAATGCTGCGGGGAACGGTTGACCGAAGTCGGCCGACCTGCCGACAGCGGCCCACTCGGTCGCCTCCCGTAATTGACTCTCCGAGTACTCCCGCGACATGTCGACGGCATTCACCCCGAGCAGCAGATGACTCGGCGGGTGCTGCCGCTTTGCCGCCGTGACGATGATCCGCGCCGCGCGGGCCGGGTCGCCCGCGGCAACAGCGTCACTGGTGCGCACCCGTCGGTTGAAATCGCCGATGGTGGAGTCATATTCAGCAGGAAAGTCATGCACTGTCATCGACGACCCGTTCCAGTCGGTGGCGAACCCACTGGGCTCCACCACCATGACTCGGATACCGAACGGTGCCGTTTCCACAGCGAGCACCCGGCTCAACCCGTCGACGGCGAATTTGGCCGCCTGATAGGACGCGATGCCGGGCGCACCGCCCACCCGGCCCCCCACGGAGGAGAACTGGACGATGGTGCCGCCGCCCTGGGCCCGCAGCTGCGCGATCGCCGCACGGGACACGTGATAGACGCCCCAGAAGTTCGTTTCGAACTGGGTGCGGAAATCCGCTTCATCGCCGGTCTCGATCGGCGCGACGTTGGCGTACCCGGCGTTGTTGACCACCACGTCGATGCGGCCGA